>NZ_JBSFRT010000011.1:0-142255 GCF_053589375.1 Rhodococcus sp. NPDC003348 | reverse complement strand
ACCTTCCGGGGCCTCCCCTTTTGCGGGCGGTCACCCCTTCTGTGTGTCCGGGCCCGACGTCTTTGTGTCGGCTGGAGAGAGACGGTCAGCCGGCGAGCTGCTTGAGCACTGCCAGATTGGCCGTCATCCCGTCGCGCCACACCGACATCCGGTGATCGAGGATCGCGGCCTCCCGGTCCGGGTGCCGGTCGATGAAGTCGGCGAGCGGCGACCGCCCGGTGCCCACCTTGGCCCATTGCCGGACGAGGGCGCCGTCACCGTCGGAGTCGACCTCGAAACCCCAGTGGGCGAACGGCTCGTCCGCCGGACCCACCCGCCACACCCAGCGTCGGCCGTCCTCGACCTCGACGACCTCCGACTCGGTGTGCCACTCGCCCATCTGCGCGTTCGCGTTGTACCCGCGGAACCGGGCGCCGACGGCGACGACGGTCGCGCCGTCCAGCCACTCCGTCCGCTGCAGTTCGCCGTCGGCGCGGGTCGGCAGATCGATGTCGATCACCAGTGTCCAGGCACGCTCCGGGCTGCAGGTCAGACGTTCGGTGACCTCGACGGTCGGGGTGTCGCGCAGACGCATGACGGCTCCTTCGGCTCTCGATTCGGTGGGTGACGCGTGCCGAATGCTATGCCGAGCCGATGCGCGATCCGGAGCGGGTGCCGGTCAGTCGACGGTGACGCCGGTGGCGGCCGGCGTGGCCGGTGTGGGCGCGGGTTCGCGGACCCGGCCCGCGGCGTAGAGGGCCGCGGTCGCGGCGGTGCACGCACCGGCCAGGGCGACGTGGATGGTCACCAGGACGGCGGGGACGTGCGTCCAGAACTGGACCAGGCCGACGCAGGCCTGCAGGGCGACGAGGGCGACGACCACCTTCATGCGCAGTTTCACCGCGTCGCGCGCCCCGACCGCGTACAGCGCGAACCCGAGGCCGACCAGCAGCGCCAGGTAGCCGACCAGAAGTTCGGCATGCAGATGCACGAGGTTGGTGATGTCCAGGCCGAGGCGCTCGACGGTGCGTTCGGGATTCTTGTCACCGGCGTGCGGTCCGGCGCCGGTGACCATCGTGCCCGCGACCAGAGTGCCGGCCAGCGCCACCCCGGACAGCGCGGTCAGCCAGCGCAGCTGCCTGGGCAGCACGATCACGTCGACGCCGTCGTCCGGCTGGTCGATCTTGTGGAACAGGATCACGGACAGCCACACCATCGCCATCGACACCAGCATGTGCACGGCGACCGTCCACCACAGCAGTCCGGTGAGCACCGTGATGCCGCCGATCACGGCCTGCAGCACCGTCGACAGCGGCATCAGCCACGCGTAGAACAGCACCTCGCGGCGACGGGCGGCGCGGGTCACCGCGATGACCGCCGCCGCCGCGGTCGCGATCACCAGGAACGTGAGCAGTCGGTTGCCGAACTCGACGGCCTGGTGAAACCACGGCGCGGTCGAGTTGCCCGTCGGGACGAAACTGCCAGGGTGGCACTGCGGCCACGTGGTGCAGCCGAGGCCGGACGCGGTGACCCGGACCACCGAGCCGGTGACCGCGATGCCGCCCTGCGACAGGATCACCGCGAACGCGATCCACTTCTGGACCGCCAGGGAAGGCAGGGGGAGACGGTTGACCAGGCTCACGAAGCCGCGATACAGCACGGGTCCGATGGTAGAGCCCGGTCAACTACACGGTGTCGTTGGGGCGGCTCGCCGCCGTGTCGTTGGGGCGGCTGGCCGCCGGTCGTTGGGGCGGTCAGCTCCCCGAACTGCCCGCGCTGCCGATGCTGCCGCTGTCGCCTGCCCGGACCCGGACCAGCCCGGTGATCGTGCCCTGCAGGTAGTCGCCCCGCGAGGTGATCAGCGCCGACATCTGCAGGGTGTCGTTGGCGATGGTGCCGGGCTGACCGGACTCGGAGACCACGGCGCCGGTGGCGGGGTCGATCACCGCGAACGCGAATCCGTCGAGGGGAGTCGTGTTCGGCTGCCCCTTCCGGACCACCGTGTACAGGTTGCCGTCCGCGGTCGACAGGTGCGGAACCGCCGAGCTGCGCACCGCGTTGTCCCACACCACGTGGCAGCCGGAACCGTCGATGTCCACCCGGGTCATGCCGCCGGTGAACGTCGCGGACGACGGCACCGCCGGACCCGCACCGTCCGGGACCGTCGGGTACGGATACCCGTAGGTACCCGCCACGAACACCGAGTTGCCGACGCCGATCGGGGAGTTCTCACTGCCCGGGCCTCCGGTGGCCAGTACCGGCGCCTGGCACACCTCGTCGCCGGTGTCGGCGCGGCGCACGATCAGATTCACCCGGGTGTCCGCGTTGTCGACGATCGCGACGTACTCGTGGCCGGTGCCGGGGCCGAAGAAGGTCGGCGTCGAGCCGGTGCCCCAACTGAGCTGGCCCGGCTTGCGGGCGGACCCGCGATCGTAGGTGTGCCGCCAGTCGATCGTCGGGGCGGCGTCCGCACCCGCGGACAGCTGGTACAGGGCGTGGGTGGTGGCCACGGACACCCCGGTGGGGGAGCTGGAGATGCTGTTCTGCACCTGCTCGCCAGCGGGCAGCCGGAGGGTGCGTGCGGTCCCGGCCGGATCGAGCGTGCCCACCACGCCGCCTCCGGTGGCGAACCAGACGTTGCCGGACCAGTCCGGAACCAGGCCGGTCACCGCGTCGCCGTCGGGAACCGCTCCGGACAGGTCGACCGTGGAGTCGACGAACAGGGCGTCGGCGGTGTGGCCGATGCGCTGCAGCTGCCGGTTGCCGTCGACGGCGACGAGGCGGTTCTGATCGTCGAGGAAGGCGTAGACGCCGCCGAGCAGGCTGCCCTTCGCCAGCTCCAGTGATGCCACCGACCGGGAATTGCCTGCGTCGAGCAGATGGACCGTCGGCTTCCGGCCGAGGACGGCGGTGCACAACGCGACCACCCGCCCGTCGGACCCCTCGAGCAGGGTCGGGCACGCGGACAGCAGCGGGATCTCGGTGGCCCCCACCGCTCCGGTGCCGGGGCCGGCGAGCGGGGTGGCATCGGACGACCCGGCGTCCCCGTGCATGGTGGCCGTGCCGACCGGTCCCAGGTGCGGGTTCGGCGGCGCCAGCGGCCCCCAGGCCGGCTGTGCGAGCGCGGGAGGGCCCGCGACCGCGAGGGTGACGGCGGCGAGGAGCGGGACGAGGGTCGGGCGCATGATCGGCACCGATGAATGATGGCCGCGGACCGGCCCGCGTGTCCGGGGTTTCGGTCAGGTGAACTTGAACCAGCGGGTCGCCAGCCATGCCGCGACAGCGCCCCACACGATCAGCACAGCGATCGCGAACACGTCCACCGACCCGGAGACGGCGTGGTCGAGGGCCTCGGCGAGCGCCCCGGACGGCACGAGCCGGGCCAACGTGTGCAGCGCGTCGGGGATGCCGTCGCCGCCGAACACGACCGAGCCGATGCCCGCCATCACGAACCACAGCACGTTCGCCAGCGCCAGGACGATCTCGGCCTTCAACGTGCCGCCGAGCAGCAGGCCGAGTGCCGCGAACATCGCGGTGCCGAGGGCGATCACGACCGCACCGAGCAGGAGCCCGGCCGGGTCGGGTCGCCAGCCGAGCGCGAATCCGATCGCACCGAGGAGGACCATCTGGATCGCGACCACGATCACCACCGCCGCGCTCTTGCCCGCGATGATGCCCCATCGCGGAAGCGGCGTGGCGCCGAGCCGTTTCAACGCGCCGTAGCGGCGGTCGAACCCGACCGCGATGGCCTGCCCGGTGAACGCGGTCGACATCACCGCGACCATCATCACCGCGGGCATCACCCGGTTCACCCGGGGATCCCCGAGGTCGCCCAGCGGCAGCAACGTGAGGCCGATCAGCAGCGTGATCGGGATGAACATCGTCAGCAGCAGCTGCTCCCCGTTGCGCAGGAGCAGGGTCAGCTCGAGCCGGGTCTGCGCGGTGAGCATCCGCAGCGGCGGTGCGGGTCGCGGGTTCGGCGCGAAGGTGCCGGGTGTGAACCGGTTGTCGGCGAGACGGTCGGTGTTGGACATGGTCAACCCCGCAGCTCCCTTCCGGTGAGGTCGAGGAAGACGTCCTCGAGGCGGCGCTGGTCGACGCGGATCTCGGTGGCGAGCACGTCGAGTTCGGCGCACCAGGTGGCGACCGCGACGAGCACGGCCGGGTCGATGTCGCCTTCGACGACGTAGTTGCCTGCGGTCGGCTCGCTCGGGGTGAAGCCCGCGGGCAGGGCCGCGGCCAGCCGGGTCAGGTCGAGGTGTGCGGGCGCGGTGAACTGGAGCCGGCCGGCGGCGCCGTGCCGGGTCAGTTCGCTCGGGGTGCCCTCCGCGACGATGCGGCCGTGGTCGATGATCACCAGCCGGTCGGCGAGTGCCTCGGCCTCGTCCATCAGGTGGGTGGTCAGCAGCACCGAGACGCCGTCGCGGCGCAGCGCCTCGATCAGTTCCCACACCATCAACCGTGCCTGGGCGTCGAGGCCCGCGGTCGGTTCGTCCAGGAACACCAGTTCGGGGCGTCCGACGAGGGCGCACGCGAGCGCCAGGCGTTGCTGCTGGCCGCCCGACAGCCGACGGTACGGGGTGCGGACGGCGTCGGTGAGGCCGAGTTCGCGCAGCAGCCATTCGGGGTCGAGGGGGTCCGCTGAGTAGGCGGCGACCAGGTCGAGCATCTCGCCGGCCTTGGAGCCCGGGTAGGCGCCGCCGCCCTGGAGCATCACCCCGATGCGGGCGCGCACGTCGCCGGAGGCGACGGCGGGGTCGAGGCCGAAGACCCGAACGGTTCCGCTGTCCGGTCGCTGGAATCCCTCGCACATCTCGACGGTGGTGGTCTTCCCGGCGCCGTTCGGTCCGAGCAGGGCCAGCACCTGGCCGCGGTCGAGGGTCAGGTCGAGACCGTCGACGGCGACGGTGCCGTCGAACGCCTTCACCACACCGCTGAGTCGGAGCACGGGTTGTTCGGACACGGAAGAACTCACGGGACCTCAGAGTAGGCGTCGGGGGTTGCGGTCCTGTCCGACGCCCCGCTGTTCGAGGCCTCGGTCTCGACCCGCCACGGCAGCCGGTTGCGGGTGAGGACGATGAAGGAACCGCAGACGAGGACGGTGGCGATCGCGGCCTGCACGATGACGAACGGCGGGTACTCGCCGCCGTTCGGCATGACGATCAGGCTGACCACCGACGACAGCGCGATCGCCGGGATGCGGAACACCGGCCGGGTCGCCCACGCGGCGAGGGGGATGACGGCCCACAGCAGGTACCAGGGCTGCACGACCGGGAACAGGAGCACCAGGAATCCGAGGGACACACCGAGCGCGCCGATCGGGTGGATGCGGCCGAGGAGGACCGCGACGAGCATCCGCAGTGCAACGAATGCCGCTGCCAGTGACGCGATCGGCCGGGTCAGGCTGAGCACGGCGGTGGTGTGGTCGCCCAGGCCGAGCAGCACTCCGGCCAGCCCGGTTCCCAGGCCGAGCAGGGTCGGCAGCGACATCCAGCTGCGCACCTCGTTGGCCGTGCCCAGGGTGTCGGGGCTCAGCCAGCCGAATCCGAGCCCGCTGATCAGGCTGACCGCGAGCACCACGACGATCGTGACCGTGGCGAGCAGCGCCGCGGCAGCGCACACCGACCGGAACGTCCCGCCCCACCTCCTGGCGAGGGCCATGCCGATGAATCCGAGGGCAAGTAGGGTGGGGATCTTCACCGTCGCGGACAGCGCGATGAGCCCGGACCCGGCCAGGAGCAGGGCGAGGCTGCGTCCCTCGCGGATGCTGAACCGGATCGGGTCTGCGCCCTCGATCGCGCGGAGTGCGATCTCGATGCCTGCGAGCATCAGGCCCAGCATGAGGGCCTCGTTGTGGATGCCGGCGACCAGGTGGAACAACAGCAGGGGATTGACGGCGCCGAGCCACAGTGCGGTCACGCTCGCGACCCCGCAGCGGCGCGCGAGCCGGGGCAGGGCCCACACGATCAGCGCGACGCCCGCGAGGGCGAGCAGGCGGTGCAGGAAGATGCCCGCGACGATGTTGTCGCCGGTCAGGGCGGAGATGCCCTTCCCGATCCAGATGAACAGCGGGCCGTACGGGGCGGGGGTGTCCCGCCAGATCGTCGGGACGGTCCGGGTCAGAATGTGGTCGACGCCGAGGGCCTGCGCGGGACCGATGGCGTAGGGGTCGAGGCCGCGGGCGGCGATCTCCGACTGCGCGAGGTACGAGTAGACGTCCTTGCTGAACATCGGCGGGGCGATCGCGAGCGGGACCACCCAGAGCAGCAGGGTGCGATCGAGCTGGGACCGGGTCAGCCGTCGCACGGCGGAACCCTCACGGAAGCTGCCGACCGCGAAGCGGCCGAGCAGCAGCCAGGCCAGCACGACC
This sequence comes from Rhodococcus sp. NPDC003348, assembly GCF_053589375.1. NCBI lineage: Bacteria > Bacillati > Actinomycetota > Actinomycetes > Mycobacteriales > Nocardiaceae > Rhodococcus > Rhodococcus sp. NPDC003348. The sequence goes on along the minus strand of NZ_JBSFRT010000011.1, from coordinate 135,906 downwards.
ATCGCGCTGCCGGTCAGGGTGATGGTCATGGCGACGCTCGGCATCCGTGCGGGCAGGCCGAGGATGCGCAGTCCCTGGACCGGGTTCTGCAGCACGGGCTGCGCGCCCGAACCGAGAGCGCCGAGTGCCATCAGCAGGGCGCCCGTCGCGCCGAAGCGCCGGACGCCACGCAGCTGTGCGGTCTCGCGGGCGTTGAGGCCGGGGGCCTCGGGTTCGTCGCCATGCAGGCTGGAGACGGCGAAACCGTCGCGGGGTCCGTTCAGTCCGAGGGCACGGCTGAGGAGGGTCTGCGACCGAGAGAGCAGGGCAGTGCCCCGTCGGGATAGGGGCCCGGCGGTTGCGCTGTCACCGGACTCCGGTGTGTCGTCGGTCTGCGGCACAGGATGCAGCGTAGCGGTGTTACACAGGGCACCCTTGGTGGACCGTCGGGTCGAATTCCGTCACACTGGTGTTGTGAAAACGGCAGACATCCGCCCCGAGCATCGCGAAAGCGCAGGTCCTGCGCCTGTTGCCGCGTCTCGTTCGGCGCTGCCGTCGGGCACCGCGATGGGTCACGAGGGTCACACCCGCGCGGCCGTCGTCAAGCTGCTGCTCGAACAGGGGCCGATCACCGCCACCGAGATCGGCGCCGAGCTGGGTCTGAGTGCCGCCGGGGTGCGTCGTCACCTCGAGGCGCTGATCGACGCCGGTGAGGCCCGTGCGACGCGGTCGGCGAGCTGGCAGCAGAAGGGGCGGGGCCGGCCGGCCAAGCAGTTCCAGCTCACGGCCGCGGGCCGCTCGCGGCTCGGGCACTCGTACGACGACCTGGCCGGAGCCGCGATGCGTCAGCTTCGCGAGATCGGCGGCGAGGCGGCGATCGTCGAGTTCGCGCGGCGCCGCGTCCAGACGATCGTCGCCGACATCGATCCCGCAACCGGAGGTGACACCGCCGAGGTGGAGCAGACCGCCGACGCGATTGCCGACGCCTTCACGTCCGCCGGGTTCGCGGCCACCACCCGGCCGGTCGGCAACGGTGTGCAGATCTGCCAGCACCACTGCCCGGTCTCTCACGTCGCCTCCGAATTCCCCGAGCTGTGCGAGGCGGAGACGCAGGCGTTCGCGGAGCTCCTCGGCACCCACGTGCAGCGGCTCGCGACCATCGCCAACGGGGACTGCGCGTGCACCACCCACGTACCTCTGGTCGCACCCGGTGCCGTGCACCAGGAAGCGACCTGACCACCGAGCGACGAACTCCGCCCTCCCACGAACATCGCGTCGTCGGTGCCCAGCCCGCGCCGCGCACGCAACACGACTCACGTAACAAGACTCCGGAAGGAGCTCGCATGACCGTCACCCAGGATCAGGCAGCCGGCCGCCCCGACCAGCCGACCCTGACGCAGGACGAGGCCATCGCCTCGCTCGGCCACTACGAGTACGGCTGGTCCGATGCCGACGTGGCAGGTGCCAGCGCACAGCGTGGCCTGTCCGAGGCCGTCGTGCGGGACATCTCCGCGAAGAAGAACGAGCCCGAGTGGATGCTCGACATCCGGCTCAAGGCGCTGCGGACCTTCGACAAGAAGCCGATGCCGCACTGGGGGTCGAACCTCGAGGGCATCGACTTCGACAACATCAAGTACTTCGTGCGGTCCACGGAGAAGCAGGCCGAATCCTGGGAAGATCTGCCCGAGGACATCAAGAACACCTACGACAAGCTGGGCATCCCGGAGGCGGAGAAGCAGCGTCTCGTCGCCGGTGTCGCGGCGCAGTACGAGTCCGAGGTCGTCTACCACCAGATCCGCGAGGACCTCGAGGCCCAGGGCGTGATCTTCCTGGACACCGACACCGGGCTGCGTGAGCACCCGGAGATCTTCAAGGAGTACTTCGGCTCCGTGATCCCGGCCGGGGACAACAAGTTCTCGGCGCTGAACACCGCGGTGTGGTCGGGCGGCTCGTTCATCTACGTGCCGCCGGGCGTGCACGTCGACATCCCGTTGCAGGCCTACTTCCGGATCAACACCGAGAACATGGGCCAGTTCGAGCGGACCCTGATCATCGTCGACGAGGGTGCCTCCGTGCACTACGTCGAGGGTTGCACCGCGCCGATCTACAAGTCCGACTCGCTGCACTCGGCGGTCGTCGAGATCATCGTCAAGAAGGGCGGCCACTGCCGCTACACGACGATCCAGAACTGGTCGAACAACGTGTACAACCTGGTGACCAAGCGCACCAAGGTCGACGCGGGCGGGTCGATGGAGTGGATCGACGGCAACATCGGCTCGAAGGTCACGATGAAGTACCCGGCCGTGTGGATGATGGGCGAGCACGCCCGCGGCGAGGTGCTCTCCGTGGCGTTCGCCGGCGAGGGCCAGCACCAGGACACCGGCGCGAAGATGCTGCACCTGGCGCCGCACACGTCCTCGACGATCGTGTCGAAGTCCGTCGCCCGCGGCGGTGGCCGTGCCTCCTACCGTGGCCTGGTCCAGGTCAACAAGGGCGCGCACGGCTCGAAGTCGACCGTCAAGTGCGACGCGCTGCTGGTCGACCAGATCTCCCGGTCGGACACCTACCCGTACGTCGACATCCGCGAGGACGACGTGTCGATGGGTCACGAGGCGACCGTGTCGAAGGTCTCCGACGACCAGTTGTTCTACCTGATGAGCCGCGGCCTCACCGAGGACGAGGCAATGGCAATGGTGGTGCGCGGCTTCGTGGAGCCGATCGCCAAGGAGCTGCCGATGGAATACGCCCTCGAGCTCAACCGCCTGATCGAACTGCAGATGGAAGGGGCCGTGGGTTAGTGGCCAACGCAAGCGAGGCGACGGGCGTGAAGGCTGCCGTCGCCGGTGAGAACCCTGCGACGAATGCGCAGGCGGCGCCAGCCACCAATAAGGGCGAGGTCTTCACGTCGTTCGATGTGAATGCGTTCGAGGTGCCCGCCGGTCGCGACGAGGCGTGGCGGTTCACCCCGCTGCGCAGGCTGCGTGGCCTGCACGACGGCTCTGCGGTCCGCTCCGGTTCCGCGACCGTCGAGGTGACGGCGGTGGACGGGGTCACCGTCGAGACGGTCGGCCGCGACGACACCCGGCTCGGTCAGGGCGGTGTCCCGGCGGATCGGGTTGCCGCGCAGGCGTACTCGGGCTTCGAGACGGCCACCGTGGTGACCGTCGGTACCGAACGCGAGATCGCCGACGCGATCAACGTCGTCGTCACCGGTCCCGGCGAGGGACAGGTCGGCTACGGGCACATCCAGATTCGTCTGGAGGCGTTCGCCTCGGCGACCGTGGTGCTCGACCAGAAGGGCAGCGGAACCTACGCGGAGAACGTCGAGTTCGTGCTCGGCGACAGCGCGAAGCTGACCGTGGTCGCGGTGCAGGACTGGGCCGACGACGCCGTGCACGTCGCCGCGCACCACGCCCGCATCGGTCGCGACGCGGTGCTGCGGTACACGGCGGTGACGCTCGGCGGCGACGTCGTCCGCGTCACTCCGGTGGTGAAGTACGACGGTCCCGGCGGCGATGCCGAGCTGCTCGGTCTGTACTTCGCGGACGCCGGCCAGTTCTTCGAGCACCGGCTGCTGGTGGACCACTCTCAGCCGCACTGCAAGTCGAACGTCGTGTACAAGGGCGCGCTGCAGGGCGTCGCCGGCGCCGAGGCGCATCAGCCCGACGCGCACACCGTTTGGGTCGGCGACGTGCTGATCCGTGCCGCGGCCGAAGGCACGGACACCTACGAGATGAACCGCAACCTGGTGCTCACCGATGGCGCCCGCGCGGACTCGGTGCCGAACCTGGAGATCGAGACCGGCGAGATCGTCGGCGCCGGCCATGCCAGCGCCACCGGCCGGTTCGACGACGAGCAGCTGTTCTACCTGCGCTCGCGCGGAATCTCGGAGGAGCAGGCCCGGCGCCTGGTGGTCCGGGGCTTCTTCCACGAGATCATCGAGCGCATCGCCGTCCCCGAGGTGCGCGAGCGCCTCGAAGCGGCCATCGAGGTCGAGCTCGCCGCGGTCGGCGTCTGAATTCCGGCGAGTCAGCCGCCGGCACAACACTTCTCAAAGGACTCATTGAATGACTACCCCCGAAACCCCCGCCGCCGAGCCTTCCGTGCTGGAGATCAAGGATCTGCACGTCCGGGTCGCGCAGACCGACGAGAACGCCGAACCGATCAACATCCTCAAGGGTGTGAACCTGACGGTGCGGTCCGGTGAGACGCACGCGATCATGGGCCCCAACGGCTCCGGCAAGTCCACCCTCTCCTACGCGATCGCCGGTCACCCCAAGTACGAGATCACGTCCGGCAGCATCACCCTCAACGGTGAGGACGTCCTCGCGATGAGCGTCGACGAGCGGGCCCGCGCCGGCCTGTTCCTCGCGATGCAGTACCCGGTCGAGGTGCCGGGCGTGTCGATGTCGAACTTCCTGCGCACCGCCGCCACCGCCGTCCGTGGCGAGGCACCCAAGCTGCGGCACTGGGTCAAGGAGGTCAAGGAGGCGATGAGCGAGCTGGAGATCGATCCGGCCTTCGGTGAGCGCTCCGTCAACGAGGGCTTCTCCGGTGGTGAGAAGAAGCGCCACGAGATCCTGCAGCTGGGCCTGCTGCAGCCGAAAATCGCGATCCTCGACGAGACGGACTCCGGTCTGGACGTCGACGCGCTGCGGATCGTCTCCGAGGGCGTGAACCGCTACCAGGAGCGTGAGCACGGCGGCGTGCTGCTGATCACGCACTACACGCGGATCCTGCGCTACATCAAGCCGCAGTTCGTGCACGTGTTCGTCGGCGGTCAGGTCGTGGAGTCGGGCGGCCCCGAGCTGGCCGACGAGCTCGAGGCCAACGGCTACGTCCGCTTCACCCAGGCAGCGACGGCGGGAGCCTGATTCCATGACCAGCACCGTGCGCGCGCTCGACGTCACGAGCATCCGCCGGGACTTCCCGATCCTGAGCCGCACGGTGCGGGACGGAAAGCCGCTGGTGTACCTGGACTCCGGGGCCACCTCGCAGCGACCGGTCCAGGTGCTCGACGCCGAGCGTGAGTTCCTCACCACCTGCAACGCGGCCGTGCACCGCGGCGCGCACCAGCTCGCCGAGGAGGCGACCGACGCCTACGAGAACGCCCGGGTGGCGATCGCCCGGTTCGTCGGCGCGGACCCGGACGAGCTGGCGTTCACGAAGAACGCGACCGAGGCGCTCAACCTGGTCACGTACGTGCTCGGCGACGACCGGTTCGATCGGCACGTGGGGCCCGGTGACGAGATCGTGATCACCGAGCTCGAGCATCACGCGAACCTGGTGCCGTGGCAGGAGCTGGCCCGCCGGACGGGCGCGACGCTGCGCTGGTACGGGGTGACGGACGACGGCCGGATCGACCTCGACTCGCTGGAGTTGAGCGAGAACGTCAAGGTCGTCTCGTTCACCCACCAGTCGAACGTGACCGGCGCCGTTGCGCCGGTCGAGGAGCTGGTGCGGCGGGCGCGGGCGGTCGGTGCGCTGGTGGTTCTCGACGCGTGCCAGTCGGTGCCGCACATGCCGGTCGACTTCCACGCCCTCGACGTCGATTTCGCGGCGTTCTCCGGACACAAGATGCTGGGCCCGTCCGGGGTCGGCGTGCTGTACGGCAAGCGGGAGCTGCTGGCGGCGATGCCGCCGTTCATCACCGGCGGGTCGATGATCGAGACGGTCACGATGGAGGCGACCACCTATGCGGCGCCGCCGCAGCGGTTCGAGGCAGGCGTGCCGATGACCTCGCAGGTGGTCGGGCTCGGTGCGGCCGTGGAGTACCTCGAGGCGATCGGGATGGACGCCGTCGCGGCCCACGAGCACGAACTGACCGAGCTGGCGCTGGACCTGCTCGGCGCGATGCCCGGGGTCCGGATCGTCGGACCCGTGACCGCCGAGAATCGTGGTGGCGCGGTGTCGTTCGTCGTCGACGGTATCCACGCCCACGACCTGGGCCAGATCCTCGACGACGAGGGCGTGGCGATCCGGGTCGGGCACCACTGCGCGTGGCCGCTGCACCGGCGGTTCGGAATCGCGGCGACCGCGCGGGCGTCGTTCGCGGTCTACAACACCGCCGAGGAGGTGCACGCCCTCGCCGCCGCGATCCGGCGGGCGCAGGAGTTCTTCGGCACCCACCAGGTTCTCGAGCCGCTGCGCGAGGACGACGGCACGATCGACGGGGCGTCCTGACATGCGGATGGAGCAGATGTACCAGGAGGTGATCCTGGACCACTACAAGCACCCACACGGCCGAGGACTACGCGAACCGTTCGGCGCCGAGGTGCATCACGTCAACCCGACGTGCGGGGACGAGATCACGTTGCGGGTCGCGATCACCGACGACGGTCGCGTGGGTGACGTGTCGTACGACGGTCAGGGCTGCTCGATCAGTCAGGCCGCGACATCGGTGCTCACCGACCAGGTGACCGGCATGGCGGTGACCGACGCGCTCGACGTGGTCGAGGCGTTCAACGAGATGGTCACCAGCCGCGGCACCGTCGAGGGCGACGAGGAGGTGCTCGGCGACGGCATCGCGTTCGCGGGTGTCGCGAAGTATCCGGCGCGTGTGAAGTGTGCGCTGCTGGGATGGATGGCATTCAAGGACGCCGTTGTTCAGATAGTTGATACCGAGGACGCGCCTGCGGCCTCGGGTGACGGGGCCGGCACCGTGCCGGCGGTGACCGGAGGATCTGCATCATGACCGAAACCCAGGCGGGCACGCCCGACGAGGCCGTCGCGACCGACACGACGCCGGCGCAACCGGCGGTCGAGCTGACCCCGGAACAGCAGGCATTCGTGGACGACCTCGAGGAGGCGATGCGCGACGTCGTCGACCCCGAACTCGGCATCAACGTCGTCGATCTCGGCCTGGTCTACGGCATCGCCGTGGACGACGAGTCGGTCGCGACGATCGACATGACGCTGACGTCCGCGGCCTGCCCGCTGACCGACGTCATCGAGGAGCAGGCCCGCGGTGCGCTGGTCAAGAGCGGCCTCGTCGAGGAACTGAAGATCAACTGGGTCTGGATGCCGCCGTGGGGTCCGGACAAGATCACCGAGGACGGCCGCGAGCAGCTTCGGGCGCTCGGTTTCACCGTCTGACGCACCCCTCCCGGAAAACCCCGCCGACCCCCTGTATCGGCGGGGTTTTCGCGTCTACACTCGCGCAGGAAGTTAATCACGATTCTCATCCGGTGTCGACGATGGCGGGCGAGTGCGGACCTTCGGGGGTGTGGGTGGGAACACGAGCACGTGCGGCGGTGCTTAGCGGATTCGGCGACCCGTTCGAGATCAGGGACGTCGAGGTCGACGCCCTGCAGGAGGACGAGGTCCTGGTACGGATCGCCGGGGTCGGCATCTGTCACACCGACCTGACCGCCGCTGCCGGCAGCATCCCGATCCCGGTGCCGGCCGTACTCGGTCACGAAGGTGCCGGGGTGGTCGAGGCGGTCGGCACCGAGGTCGACACGCTCGCACCCGGCGACCGGGTCGTGCTGAGCTACTCCGCGTGCCGCGGCTGCCGCAACTGCGACGAGGGCCGCCCCGCCTACTGCGAGCACTTCGCGGTCCTGAACCACTCGGGCCGGCGACCCGACGGCACCACCACACTGCGCCTGGACGGGACTGCACTGCACGGCAACTGGTTCGGGCAGTCGTCGATGGCCACCCGAGCCGTCGTCCGTGCCGCCGACGCCGTCCGGGTCGACGGTGATCTGCCGATCGAACTCCTCGGACCGCTGGGCTGCGGTGTCCAGACCGGTGCCGGGGCGGTGCTGCGCGTGCTGCGTCCGCGGCCGGGCGCCTCGATCGTGGTGTTCGGCGCCGGTGCGGTCGGTCTCGCCGCGGTGCTGGCCGCGGTGGTCGCCGAGTGCGCGACGATCGTGGTCGTCGACCCGGTGCCCGCACGCCGTGAACTGGCACTCGCCCTCGGCGCGAGCACCGTGATCGACAGCGCGGAACCGAATCTGGCGCGCCGGATTCGCGCGGTGACCGACGGCGGAGCCGACCACAGCGTCGACACCGTCAGCACCGCCGAGGTGCTCGGCACCGCGGTGTCGGTGCTGCGCTCGCCCGGCAGCTGCGCGACCGTCGGCCTGCGCGGACAGCGGAACCCGGTCACGCTCGACCAATCCGCACTCCTGCTGGGGCGCAGTGTCACCGGCGTGATCGAGGGCGACGCCGACCCACAGCAGTTCATCCCCGAGCTGATCTCGTTGTGGCGGGCAGGCAGGTTCCCCTTCGAGAAGCTGATCACGACGTTCGCGTTCGACGACCTCGCCGCCGCGCTGGACGCCGCCCGTTCCGGTGCGGCGGTCAAGGCGGTCCTCACGTTCACTCAGGAAGGTGCATCATGACTGTTCACGACCATGTCGAGAAGCTGCTCGCGGCGGAGACCGTGGATCCGCGGGAGCTGGACCGGCTGTGGGACGAACTGCCGGTGGTCCGGGTCGACGAGCTGTCGGGGAGCTGGCGCGGTCGCGGCATGCGGACCGGGCACCGCACCGGCCGGTTGCTCGACCGGACACGCTGGTACGGCAAGACGTTCGGCTCCCGGTTCGACGTGCAGCCGCTGATCTGCCGCGACGCGGACGGGAACCTGTTCTCCGACGTCGAGGCGGGCAACGGCGAGGCGAGCCTGTGGATGGTCGAGTTCCGGGGCGAGTCGACCGCGACGATGGTCTACGACGGGATGCCGGTGTTCGACCACTTCAAACGGGTCGGCCCCGACACCCTGCTCGGGGTGATGAACGGCAAGAACGTCCTCGACGGCGGCGAACACTTCTGGTTCGTCCTCGATCGCGACGACTGACGCTCGACCGTGACGACCGACGCGCGATCCTGACAACCGACGTCTGGGGCCGTCAGCCGGTCTTGGCCTTGCGCCCGGGCGACGCCTTCGTCGGGCCCTTCTTCGCACCGTCGGTCTTCTTGGCCTCGTCGACGCTGCGTTGGAGGGCCGCGACGAGGTCGACGACCTCGGCATCGGCCTCGCGCGCGGCGCCCGACGGCACGGTGACCTTCTCGCCGCCGTTCGCGATGGCCTCGTCGAGAAGCTTCTGGAGCTGGACCTGGTAGTCGTCGGTGTAGGACTCCGGGTGGAAGTCCTCCGACATCGAGTCGACCAGCATGGTGGCCATCGCGAGTTCCTTCTCGCTCGGCGAGGTGCCCTCCTCGAGCGACTCGAATTCCGCGGCGCGGACCTCGTCGGGCCACAGCAGGGTCTGCACCACCAGAATCCCGTCGCGTACCCGCAGTGCCGCCAGCCTGGTGCGTTGCCGCAGGGTGAAATGTACGAGCGCGGTGCGGTCGTTGCCGACGAGTGTCGAGGCCAGCAGGTTGTACGCCTTCGGGGACGCGGAGTCGGGTTCGAGGAAGTAGCTCTTGTCGAACAGGATCGGGTCGATCTGGTCGGAGGGCACGAACTGCAGGACCGGGATCTCGTGCTTCTCGGCGGCTGGGAGCTTGTCGAAGTCCTCGTCGGTGAGTACCACTTGAGCGCCGTCCTCGGACAGGTACGCCTTGTCGATGTCGGCGTACTGGACGATCTCGCCGCACTCGGAGCAGACCCGGTTGTACCTGATGCGTCCGCCGTCCTTGCCGTGGACCTGGTGGAACTTGATGTCGTGGTCCTCGGTGGCGGAGTACACCTTCACCGGGACGTTCACCAGACCGAACGCGATGGAGCCTTTCCATATCGACCGCATCACACCATGATGGTCCATACTCTGGGATCAGGCCAGGTGAAAGCCAAGGGCGGATGCGGATGACTCACAACGCGGCGGTGCGTGTCGGAAACCGGCGCCTGACCCTGACCAACCTCGACAAGGTGCTGTACCCGGAGACCGGCACCACCAAGGCCGAGGTGCTGCAGTACTTCACGGAGGTCGGACCGGTGCTGTTGCCGCTGCTCGCCGGCCGGGCGCTGACCCGCAAGCGGTGGCCCGACGGCACCGCGGCGGAGCCGTTCTTCCAGAAGAACGTCGAGGCGGCGACCCCCGACTGGGTGCCACGGCACACCCTGACCCAGGGCAGGCGCACGGTCGACTACCCGGAGGTCACCGAACTCGCGGCGCTCGTCTACTTCGCGCAGTCCGGGGCACTGGAGTTCCATGTCCCGCAGTGGCGATTCGCGCCCGACGGCAGTCCGGCCGATCCCGACCGTCTCGTGATCGATCTCGACCCGGGGCCGGGTGTCACCCTCGACGAGTGTGCGTCGGTGGCGGTCCGCGTCCGCGAGCGGCTGCGCGCCCGTGGACTGGACGCGTTGCCGGTTACGAGTGGCAGCAAGGGAATTCACCTCTACGCCGGTGTCCCGCCGGGGTGGACGTCGAGGCGGTGCAGCGAGGTCGCGAAGGAGATTGCGCGCGAACTCGAACGGCAGACGCCGGATTCGGTCACCGCGACGATGACGCGGTCGCAGCGGACCGGGAAGGTGTTCGTGGACTGGAGCCAGAACTCGGCCTCCAAGACCACGATTTCGCCGTACTCGCTCCGGGGAACGGCCCGGCCGTATGCGGCGGCCCCACGCACCTGGGACGAGCTCGAGCAGCCGGGCCTGGCGCAGCTGGAGTTCCGTGAGGTGCTGGCCCGGGTGCGGGCGACGGTCGCGCCGGCGGTCGTGCCGAAGCCTGCGCCGGCGGAGGGCCGGTCGGCCACACACGTGCCGACGCCGTCGCCCATGCTGGCCACCGCGACCACCGCGGACGAATTCGCGCGGCGGGCAGACCCCGCGGTGTGGGCGTTCGAGTACAAGCTGGACGGGATCCGGGCGTTGGTGCACTTCGCGTCCGACGCGGATTCCGGGACGAGCTCGGTGCGACTGGTCAGCCGCAACGGCAACGACCTGACCGCCACCTATCCGGAGCTGCTGCAGATCCCGGCCGGGCTGCACGGGCACTCGGGGGTGCTCGACGGGGAGATCGTCGCGTACGGCGCGGACGGCGCGCCGAGTTTCGCGCGGCTGCAGCGGCGGATGGGGCGCAGCAGGCCGCGGGACGTGGCAGCGGTCACGGAGGCGTATCCGGTGGCGCTGCAGGTGTTCGACATCCTCGAACTCGACGGCACCACGCTCGCGGGCAAGTCCTATCGGGACCGGCGCACGGTGCTCGACGCGATCCGGTTCGAGGAGGACGGCCCGTGGCGGCCGACCGAACCGGCTCCCGACGATTTCACGGCCGCGCTCGAGGCCAGCGCCGAACGGCACATGGAGGGACTGGTCGCGAAGCGCCGGGATTCGGCATACCGATCGGGGAGGTCGTCGAACTGGCTCAAGATCAAGCACTTTCGCAGCTGCGAAGTGGTGATCGGCGGTTGGCAGCCGGGGGAGGGCGGTCGCGCCCGGGGGATCGGGTCGTTGCTCCTGGGAATCCCCGACGGAGTGGGCGGGCTCCGTTACGTCGGCAAGGTCGGCAGTGGTCTGACCGGCGCGATCCTGGCGGAACTCGAGGAGGCGGCCGCCGCACTGGCGACGGACGAGGCGCCGTTCGGCGCGATTCCCGCCCCGGATGCACGGTCGGCGCACTGGATGCGTCCGGAACTCGTTGCGGAGGTGCGGTTCTCCGAGGTCACCGGGGACGGCAGGCTGCGGCATCCGGTGTGGCGCGGGCTGCGGCCGGACAAGTCGGTGGCCGACGTCGACGGCCTGTCGTGATCGTGCGCACCGACCCCACGGGCAGGTGTGCGGGTCGTGTCGGTGGCGGTTGATAGATTTCGGTCCGTAGTGGGCGGCTCGCTTCGGGCAGCGCTCTTGTCGTTCTGTCCGAAAGGTTTTCGCTGTCATGGTGATGGGTGCGACCCACGCTGTCTCCGGTGCCGTCGCGGGTCTGCTGGCCGCCCAGGTACTTCCGCCCGAGTGGGGTGGCCCGACGTCCACCGCCGAGGTCTTCACCTTCGCCGGGGTCTGCGCGGGCGCCGCCTTGCTGCCCGACCTCGACACCACGCAGTCGACGGTGGCCCGCTCCTTCGGACCGGCGAGCTGGGTTCTGGCCAAGGGCGTCGACACGGTGTCGCTGGGCTACTACCGGATCACCCGCGGACGGCGCGATCCGAAACGTCGCGGCGGCCACCGGACCCTCACCCACACCGCACTGTTCGCGGTCGCGATCAGTGCGGCGGTGTCGTCGCTGATCGTCGCGTTCGGGCAGCCCGCGATCATCGGCGTCCTGTTCCTGACCCTCGGTCTGGCGTTGCGTGGGCTCGCGGGCGGCTGGGCGAAACGCAACGGCTGGATCGCGGTGACCCTGGTGGCGGGCGTGCTGTCGGCGCTGACATGGACGTGGTACCCGGACGAGGTGGGATCGCGGGCGCTCGGTGTCGCGGTCGGGCTCGGGTGCGCCGTCCACTGCCTCGGCGACGCCGTGACCAAGGAGGGCGTGCCGTTCCTCGCGCCGCTGCTGCCGTGGGGCGGGCGCCGGTGGTGGGAACTGCAGCTGCCGTCGTGGTTGTCGATCCGCGCCGGCGGCACCTTCGAACGGGCGATCCTCGGTCCACTGCTCACCCTCGTCGCGGTCGGCCTGGCACTGTGGGCGCTGGACGGGGTGCCCGCCGCCGTCAGCGACGCGCTGGCGGAGTTCCAGGCGCTGCGCTGACCGCCGAAGCGGTGCCGAGCGCTGCCACGAGGTCGCGGACGTGGCCGAGATCGACGTCGTAGCCGGGGAAGTAGCAGCACACCCGGTCGGCGTGGTCGCCGAATCTGCGCAGGATCTCGGCGGCGCACTGCTCCGGGGTGCCGCGCACGGCGAGGGTGTCGACCAGCGCGTCGTCGACCAGCGCCATCATCTCGGCGATCGCACCCCGCTTCGACAGCGCGTTCAGCGGGTCCTGCAGGTCCGCCCGGCCCTCCACCTCGAGCACCGGACGGTACGCCGGTGTGGACCCGTAGAACGCGAGCAGCGCGCGCACCCCGGTGGTCGCGGCCGAGAGCTCGGCGTCGGTGCGGCCGGTCGCCACGATCACCTGCGGCACGATCTCGAAGTCGGTGCGATCGCGGCCCGCCCGGTCGAGTCCCTGTGCGACCGCGGGCAGCGTTCGCTCGTGGAAGTGCCGCTCGCTGTTGAACGGCATCACCAGCAGTCCGTCCGCGACCTCCGCGGCGGTGCGGGTCATCACCGGTCCGAGCGCGCCGAGCAGGATCGGCGGAGGACCGAACGGGTTCGGCCCGGGCACGAACGTCGGCGGCATCAGCGTGTGGGTGAAGAACTCGCCACGAAAGTCCAACCGCGACCCACCCTCCCAGGCGTCGAGGATCGCCCGCACCGCCAGCACCGTCTCCCGCATCCGGGCGGCGGGCCGCGACCAGGGTGCCGAGTAGCGCTTCTCGATGTGGGGACGGATCTGCGATCCCAGCCCGAGCCGGAACCGGCCACCCGACATCGACTGCAGGTCCCAGGCCGCGTGTGCGAGGTGCATCGGGCTGCGCGGCAGCGCGATCGCGACGTTCGTGGCCAGATCCACGTCGACGACCGGCGCCGCCGCGACCAGCGGGAAGAACACGTCGTGCGGGCCCTCGAACGTGAACAGCCCGGCCACCCCGGTCGCGGCGAGTTCGGCCGCCCGGCGGGCCGCGTCGGCGGGTGCGGCGTCGAGTTGGATCTCGACCTTCATCGGGGTCTCCTCGGGTGGATCGGCAGCGTGGCGCCGATCAGTGTGCGCCGCACCGGCATCGGCGCGCGGCGAAACAACGTCCACATGGTCGCGGACACCGCTCGCGGATCCGTGCGATCGGACAGGTAGGCGCGCTGCGCCGGCGGCGGCAGCGCGAAGAAGCTGTCGAAGAACTCCGGAACCCGGGCCGGTGGCAGCGCGAGCAGGGCCCGCAGCCCGACCTCGCGCAGTGCCCGCACCGCGCGAGCGGGCCGGGGCCACAACGCCTCCACCGGGTCGTCGCCGGCGACCAGGGCGTCCACCACCGCGTCGACCGCCGCGAGCGACGCTGCGACGCTGTAGCCGGTGCCCGGATGCGACAGTCCGGCGCGGGCGCCGAACGCGACCGTGCCCGGTGCCGGGCGTGGCGCCTGAACGGGAAACCGCACCCGCTCCGCCGGGGCGTTCGCGGGCACGGCGACGCCGCGCGCGGCGAGTCGGACCCGAAGTCGTGCCCGCAGCACCGGCAGGGGAAGTGCCGGACGGCCCACCAGACAGGTCTCCTCGAGCAGCACTCGCTCGCCGTCGAGCGGCACCGCGTACAGGAAGGACGGTGACGCGTCCGCGGGGGCGCCGTTGTCGCGGCGCCAATCCATGAAGAGCGCGGCAGCGCCACCGAGCGCAGGCAGCGCGTCGGCGCGGGGGAGGACGACTCCGTACGCCGTCTGTTCGGCGAGTGCGGGGGAGCGGGTGAGACCGCGTGCATCGACGACGGTGCCTGCGCCGACCGTGGTTCCGTCGTCGAGGGTGACGTCGCCGCCGCCGACGACCTGTGCGCGGCCGCGCACCACCCGCACCCCGGTCAGGTCGAGCCCGTTCCGCAGCCCGGCGTTGTCCAGCACCGAGTACTCCCGGTCGAGGGTGCGCGCCCGGCGCGTCCACACGGTCGGGCGCGCGACGCCGGCCCCGATCGCCCCGCTCCCCAGCCACGAGGGCAACTCGTCCGCCCATGCGGCGTAGGTCGGCGTCCAGCACCGGTCCGGTGCGGGGTCGACGGCGACCACGTCGAGACCGGCCGTCGCGGCGCGGTGGGCGAGCGCCCGGCCCGACGGACCCAACCCGACCACGGCGAGGTCGGGGACGCGGCGCTCACTCATGGACGACCACGCTAGCCGCGCCTCCGCGCCCGATCGCGGTGAACCTGCCACGCTGGTGTCAGCCGACCGGGAAGGCAGGGGCCGCATGCAGCTCGAGTCCGTCATTTCCACCGTCGGATCCGTCGTCGACGTCGTCGGGGTCGCGGTCATCGTGATCGGCGCCGCCGTTGCCAGCTGGATCGCGCTGTCCACGAGCCGGACCGCGCCGGGGACGCCCGTGTACGCGCCGTACCGGCGCAACCTCGGCCGGTCGATCCTGCTCGGCCTCGAATTCCTGGTGGCCGCGGACATCATCAAGACCGTCGCCGTCACCCCCACCTTCACCTCGGTCGGCGTGCTCGCGCTGATCGTGCTGATCCGCACGTTCCTGAGCTGGTCGCTGCAGCTGGAGATCACCGGCCGGTGGCCGTGGCAGGAGGAGGCGGGGTCGCGATGAGCGTCACACCCCGGCCGGGGTGACCCCGGCGTGGGCACGCCCGGATCTCCGGTAAGCTGGCTCGTCGTGATTACCGCCACCGACCTCGAAGTTCGTGCCGGTGTGCGAACCCTCCTCTCAGCACCCGGATCCGCCCTGCGTGTGCAGGCCGGTGACCGCATCGGTCTCGTCGGCCGCAACGGCGCCGGCAAGACCACCACGCTGCGCATCCTCGCCGGTGAGGGCGAGCCCTACGCGGGCACCGTCGTCCGCAGTGGTGACCTCGGCTACCTGCCGCAGGACCCCAAGGAGGGCAACCTCGACGTGCTCGCGAAGGATCGGGTGCTGTCGGCGCGGGGTCTCGACGAGATCATCCGCAGCATGGAGAAGCAGCAGGCGATCATGGCGGAGGCCGTCGACGACGACGCCCGCGACAAGGCCGTCCGCAAGTACGGCTCACTCGAGGATCGCTTCGCCGCCCTCGGCGGGTACGAGGCAGAGTCGGAGGCGGCGCGGATCTGCAGCAGCCTCGGCCTGCCCGACCGCGTGCTTGCGCAGCCGCTGCGCACCCTCTCCGGTGGTCAGCGTCGCCGCGTCGAGCTGGCCCGGATCCTGTTCGCGGCCTCCGACTCGTCCGGCGGCAAGTCCAACACCACCCTGTTGCTCGACGAGCCGACGAACCACCTCGACGCGGACTCCATCACCTGGCTGCGCGGCTTCCTGCAGAACCACGACGGCGGCCTGATCGTGATCAGCCACGACGTGGACCTGCTGAACGACGTCGTCAACAAGGTGTGGTTCCTCGACGCGGTGCGCGGCGAGGCCGACATCTACAACATGGGCTGGAAGAAGTACCTCGACGCCCGCGCCACCGACGAGCAGCGCCGCCGCCGCGAACGTGCGAACGCGGAGAAGAAGGCGTCCGCGCTGCGGCAGCAGGCCGCCAAGCTCGGCGCCAAGGCCACCAAGGCGACGGCCGCGCAGAACATGGCCAAGCGCGCCGACAAGCTGATCGCCGAACTCGACGACGTCCGGGTCGCGGACAAGGTCGCGCACATCCGGTTCCCGGAGCCCGCGCCGTGCGGCAAGACGCCGCTGATGGCGAAGGAACTGACCAAGGTGTACGGGTCGCTGGAGATCTTCACCGGCGTCGACCTCGCGATCGACCGCGGCAGCCGGGTCGTCATCCTCGGCCTGAACGGTGCCGGCAAGACCACCCTGCTGAAACTGCTTGCGGGCGTGGAGAAGCCGGATCTCGGTGAGTTGGTGCCCGGGCACGGACTGAAGACCGGGTACTTCGCGCAGGAGCACGACACCCTCGACGACGAGGCGTCCGTGTGGGAGAACATCCGGCACGCCGCACCCGACGCGGGGGAGCAGGACCTGCGGGGTCTGCTCGGTGCGTTCATGTTCACCGGCCCGCAGCTCGAACAGCCGGCAGGCACCCTGTCCGGTGGTGAGAAGACGCGACTGGCCCTGGCCGGGCTCGTGTCGTCGGCGGCGAACGTGCTGCTCCTCGACGAGCCCACCAACAACCTCGACCCGGTCTCGCGTGAACAGGTCCTCGACGCGCTGCGCAGCTACACCGGCGCCGTCGTCCTGGTCACCCACGACCCGGGTGCCGCGGAGGCGCTGAACCCGGAGCGGGTCATCCTGCTGCCCGACGGCACCGAGGACCACTGGTCGCAGGACTACCTGGACCTGATCCAGCTGGCCTGAGCCGTGACGCCGGCGGCGCCGGCACCCCGCCGGGGGACCGATCTGTACTAGCCTGAAGTCCGGAAAGTGATGTGCATCACACTCCGGAGGATCGGTGATGGCAGAGTTCGACGCGGTGCGCAAAGGGGTACGGATATCGGGCGGTGCGCGGGATGCGATGCAGACCGAACTGCGCGACCGGTATCTCGGGGGCGCCAGCATCCGATCTCTGGCCGAGGCGACCGGTCGGTCCTACGGATTCATCCGGACACTGCTCACCGAAGCCGGTGTCGAACTTCGCGGGCGCGGCGGTCCGAACCGACGCCGGGCCGTGCACGGGACCTGAACGCAGTACGCGGCAGGTCCGCCGTGGGGAGGGCCTGCCGCGCAACGGGATTGTCAGCGTCGCGCCAGGAACCTGGCCAGCGTGCGTTCGGCGAGTGCGGTGATTGTGAGTGAGGGATTGACCAGACCCACTGCGCCGGGGGCGAAGGCTCCGTCGACGACGTAGAGGTTGTCGTAGCCGAGGATCGCGCCGTCCATGGTTGCCGCATGGTTCATCACCACGCCACCGAGTCCGTGATACGTGCTCGCCGAGCCGAATCCGACCGCCCGGGAGTAGATCGGTATGCCGCTCAGCGGGCGCCCGTGCCGGATCTCGGCGCGCTCGCGGAAGTGCTCGGCGAATGCGGCCCCGCGGCGGTCGAGCGCGTTGCCCTCCGGATGGGGGTAGTTGAGGACCGCGGCGCCGGTCGCGTGGTCGAAGTCGATGGTGCCCCGCTCGTCGCTGTGCACCTGGATCAGGTTGGTGGTTACGGCTCGTCCGAGCGGCGAGGGCAGCGGGGTCGAGTGGTAGACGATCGACGCCGGACCGCCGGGCAGGTCGTCCTCGTAGAGGCGTCCGAATCCGGGACCGCCCTGGATGTCCCCGTAGTCGTCGGACAGGGCGGTGCGGGCGGTGAGGAAGTCCCCGTTCGCGCCGAAGCCCTCGCCGATGCGCGACGACAGGTTCGGGAGGGTGCCCTTGGCGCGGGCCTCGACGAGCATCCGGGTGGTGTGGAAGGAACCGGCCGCCATGAACAGGTAGTCGGCCTCGGCGGTGACGGTGCGGACTGTGCGCTGCTGGTCGTCGATGACGCGGGCGGTCACCTCGAAACCGCGGCGCCGTGCGCGCGGGCGGATCTCGACCACCTCGTGCATGGCGTTGATGGTGACATTGCCGGTCCGTTCGGCGGCGGGTAGGTAGTTCCGGTCGAGGGAGTTCTTCGCGCCGCTGTTGACCCCGAACCCGAGCTCGCCGTTGGTGACCGAGGCGACCGCTCGTCCCTCGAGCTCGGCGCGCACGATGTCCCAGTCGATGGCGTAGTCGAAGGCGACTGCTTCCCTGCCGTATCGACGCGCGGTCGCCTGCCAGGACCGGGTGCCGATGTAGCGCGGATGGGCCATGATGTCCGCAGGCAACGGCGAGGCGCCGAGCATCGCCTTCGCGCGCGGGTAGTAGGTGGCTGCCAGTTCGGCGAAACCGGCGCCGCCGGGGAAGACCTGCTCGAAGTCCTGCTTGCGGGGGATCGCGGAGAAGGCGCCGAACGCCAGCGAGCCGCCGCCCACCCCGGCGCCGTACACCGAGTCGATCCCGTTGCCCTTCACCCGGTCGAGGAGCCCGGGATAGCGGCCCACCGGGATGCCGACCGAGGCGGTGACGCCGACCGTGTCGCTGAACCACGCCGCTCGGCCGTCCGGGCTGGTGAAGGTGGCAAAGGTGTTGCCGTCGGGGCGGATCGGCCAGTGGCGTCCCCGCTCGAACACCGTGGTCCTGATGCCCGCCTCGCCCAGACGTAGCGCGGCGACCGCTCCGCCGAAGCCGGTTCCGACCACGATCGCGGTTTCCGGCTCGGCTGCCGCGGCGGTCGTGCCAGGTCGCGCGAGCGAGGCGGTACCGAGCGCACCGGCGCCGACGGCCGCCCGTAGAACGGCTCGCCTCGACAGGGACGGAAGCGATGCGGCGGCGGATTGTCCGGTGGGTGAGGTCACGGTCGCGAAAGTAACGCTTTCAACTACATGCCGGTGCACCCACCGTTGTGATCCCCGTCACTCTGCGTGGTGCCGGTGGCCGAGTCGATTGCGATCAGTCCTGCCGCCGCACCGACTCCTCGACGAGATCGAGGACGGCGGAAAGGTTTTCGCCGCCGTGGCCGGAGGCGATCCGGGCGATCAGCCCGTCGAGGACCAGGTCGAGATAGCCGACGAGGACGTCGGTCGGCAGGTCCTCTCGAAGCCGGCCGGCCTCCTTCTGCCGCTGTAGTCGCCCGACGGTGGCCTCGGTGAGCTCGACGCCGCCTTCGCTCCATTCCCGGGCGAACTCGGGATCCGTGCGCAGACGCCGGGAGATCTCCACCCGCGTGGCGAGCCAGTCGAACTCCTCCGGCTTCGCGAGCATGTCCCGCATCACCTGCACCAGACCCTCCTCGGCGGCCACGTCCGCCATCCGGGTCGCGTCCTGCTGTGCCAGCGCGAGGAACAGGCCGTCCTTGTCCTTGAAATGGTGGAAGATCGCACCCCGGGACAGCCCTGTGGCGTCCTCGAGGCGGCGGACGGTCGCACCCTCGTAGCCGTACTCGGCGAAGCAGCGGCGCGCACCGTCGAGGATCTGCCTCCGACGTGCGGCCAGATGGTCCTCACTGACCTTCGGCACAGCCGACATCCTTTCGTACAAAAGGGGGACGGCGGGCCCGAGACGCGAGGTCCCGAGCCCGCCGTCAGCGCACTACGCAGGTCACACGACCGAGACTGATCAGCCCCGGATCATGTTGCGCAGCACGTACTGCAGGATGCCGCCGTTGCGGTAGTAATCCGCCTCACCGGGGGTGTCGATGCGGACGACCGCGTCGAACTCGACCTTGCTGCCGTCGCCCTTGGTCGCGGTGACCTTGACCGTCTTCGGGGTGACGCCTTCGTTGAGCTTCGTGATGCCGGCGATGTCGAAGACCTCGGTGCCGTCGAGGCCCAGCGACGCGGCCGACTGGCCGGCCGGGAACTGCAGCGGCACAACGCCCATGCCGATCAGGTTCGAGCGGTGGATGCGCTCGAACGACTCGACGATGACGGCCTTGACGCCGAGCAGGCTGGTGCCCTTGGCGGCCCAGTCACGCGAGGAACCGGAGCCGTACTCCTTGCCGCCGAGGACGACGAGCGGGATGCCGGCCTTCTGGTAGTTCTGCGAGGCGTCGTAGATGAACGACTGCGGGCCACCCTCGAGGGTGAAGTCGCGGGTGTAGCCGCCCGAGACGTCGTCGAGGAGCTGGTTGCGCAGGCGGATGTTCGCGAACGTGCCGCGGATCATCACCTCGTGGTTGCCACGACGCGAACCGAGCGAGTTGTAGTCCTTGCGCTCGACACCGTTGGCGTCCAGGTACTGGGCGGCCGGGGTGCCGGGCTTGATCGGGCCGGCCGGGCTGATGTGGTCGGTGGTGACCGAGTCGCCGAGCAGGGCGAGCACGCGCGCACCCGAGATGTCGGTGACCGGGGTGGTCTCCATCGTCATGCCGTCGAAGTACGGCGCCTTGCGGACGTAGGTCGACTTCTCGTCCCATGCGAAGGTGTCGCCCTCCGGGGTGGCCAGGTTCTGCCAGCGCTCGTCGCCCGCGAAGACGGAGGCGTAGGACTTGCGGAACATGTCCTGGCTGATCGCCGACTTGATGGTGTCGTCGATCTCCTGCGCGGACGGCCAGATGTCCTTGAGGAAGACGTCGTTGCCGTCCTGGTCCTGACCGAGGGCGTCGACCTCGAAGTCGAAGTCCATGGTGCCGGCCAGCGCGTACGCGATGACGAGCGGCGGGGACGCCAGGTAGTTCATCTTCACGTCGGGGGAGATGCGACCCTCGAAGTTGCGGTTACCGGAGAGCACCGCGGTGACCGACAGGTCGTTCTCGTTGATCGCCTTGGAGATCTCCTCCGGAAGCGGGCCGGTGTTGCCGATGCAGGTGGTGCAGCCGAAACCGCCCAGGTAGAAGCCGAGCTTCTCCAGGTACGGCCACAGGCCGGCCTTCTCGTAGTAGTCGGCGACGACCTGCGAGCCGGGCGCCATGTTGGTCTTGACCCACGGCTTGGTGGCCAGGCCCTTCTCGACCGCGTTGCGGGCGAGCAGTGCGGCACCGATCATCACCGACGGGTTCGACGTGTTGGTGCAGGACGTGATGCCCGCGACCGCGACCGCGCCGTGGTCGAGGACGAACTCGCCACGCTCGGACTTGATCTTCACCGGCTTGCTCGGGCGACCGTGCGAACCGTTGGCGGCCGACGGAACGGTGGCCTCGTCGTTGGCGGTCGACGTCTCGACCGGATCGGACGCCGGGAAGGACTCCTCGACGGCCTCGTCCAGGGCGGAGTGCGCGGCGTCGGCGCCGTTGGTCACGTAGGTCGCGATGTCGCGACGGAACGCGGCCTTCGAGTCCGACAGCAGGATGCGGTCCTGCGGGCGCTTCGGGCCGGCGATCGACGGCACGACGGTGCCGAGGTCCAGCTCGAGGTACTCGGAGTAGGCGGGCTCGTTCGCGGCGTCGTGCCACATGCCCTGCTCCTTGGCGTACGCCTCGACGAGCGCGAGCTGCTCGTCGCTGCGGCCGGTCAGGCGCAGGTAGTTGATGGTCTCGCCGTCGATCGGGAAGATCGCTGCGGTGGAACCGAATTCGGGGCTCATGTTGCCGAGGGTGGCGCGGTTCGCGAGCGGAACCTCGGCGACGCCGGCGCCGTAGAACTCGACGAACTTGCCGACGACGCCGTGCTTGCGGAGCATGTCGGTGACGGTGAGCACGACGTCGGTGGCGGTCACGCCGGGCTGGATCTCACCGGTCAGCTTGAAGCCGACGACGCGCGGGATCAGCATGGAGACCGGCTGGCCGAGCATCGCGGCCTCGGCCTCGATGCCGCCGACGCCCCAGCCGAGCACGCCCAGGCCGTTGACCATCGTGGTGTGCGAGTCGGTGCCGACGCAGGTGTCGGGGTAGGCCTGACCGTTGCGGGTCATGACGGTGGGCGCCAGGTACTCGATGTTGACCTGGTGGACGATGCCCATGCCCGGGGGGACGACCTTGAAGTCGTCGAACGCGCCCTGGCCCCAGCGCAGGAACTGGTAGCGCTCGCCGTTGCGCTGGTACTCGAGGTCGACGTTGCGCTCGAGGGCGTCGGCGCGGCCGAACACGTCGAGGATGACCGAGTGGTCGATGACCATGTCGGCGGGCGAGAGGGGGTTCACCTTGTTCGGGTCGCCGCCGAGGGTGGCGACGGCCTCACGCATGGTGGCGAGGTCGACGACGCAGGGGACGCCGGTGAAGTCCTGCATGATGACGCGGGCCGGGGTGAACTGGATCTCGACGCTCGGCTCGGCCGAGGGATCCCAGTTCGCGATCGCGCGGATGTGGTCGGCGGTGATGTTCGCACCGTCCTCGGTGCGCAGCAGGTTCTCCGCCAGAACCTTCAGTGCATAGGGCAGCTTCTCGGTGCCGGGCACGGCGTTCAGGCGGAAGATCTCGTACGAGTTCTCTCCGACCTCCAGCGTTCCCTTGGCGCCGAACGAATCAATACTGGTGCTCACGTCAGCTCCACTCGTCTTTGAGGTTCGCCGTCGACGGGGCTGTGCCGACGGCAAGCGAGGCTTTCGCGGCGACCAGTCAGGTGTCATGACGGGAAGCTGCCATGTGGTCGACTTGGTCGAGACCGACCCGGTAGGTCGCGCCGAATAACCTCGCGGTGATTCTAACAGTACGCTTGTCCTGTGAAATCTGCGGCATCCGCATGGCCTGCGGGTCGCACACCAGAGATCCTTGTCCGTCGCGACCGCGATCGCAACGCGGGAGCGACATCGCCGGGTTGTCGCGTCGCGGTCCCGTAAGGTGCGGGGCGGTCACCGACCACGCCACCGCCCATTCCCCTGATGCACCGGACGAGAGATGCCTGCCGCTCACACCATCGCGTTCCTCCCGGCGCCCGCCGACATTCCGCCGGGCGTCGACATCGACACCGTCCTCGCGGACCTGGCGGACGACGGCGTTTCCGCGCCCTCCGGCGACGTGGCCGGACTGCAAGCCGTCGTGGCACGGGCGCAGGAGCACGGCCTGAACCTGCGGGTCGTCGTGCTCGCCGAGAACCCCGGGCGGGACTCGCAGTTGCGGGACATCGCCACCGAGGTCGGTGTCCATGACGGCGGCACGGTGCTGGTGCTGAGCCCGAGCTGGGTGGGGACCTACAGCGATTCGTTGCCCCGGGTGAGTGTCGAGGACGCTCAGGACCGCGCCTACACGGGCAACGCGGTGGACTCGGCGAACCAGTTCCTGGACACGGTGATCCAGCCGGACGCGCCGTACGGGTTGATCACGATCGCACTCGTGCTCGTCGTCGGCGGTGGTGCGGCCGCGACCTGGATGCTCCGCACCCGTCGCCTCGGCGCAGGCCGCGCGGACTCCTGAGCGGCCGCCCGGATTTCCGGTCCGTGGGCCGGGTGTCCTGACTCGACTCGCGCCGAGCTGCAATCGGCTCGGCACGCCGGGCCGATCGGCGAAAACGTCACGCGGTAAATCTGTTTCACGCTACGGGCGATTCCCTCCACTACATGCGGCATTTGTACGGTGTAATTACGCATGTGTCGTTTGTGACTGAAGTTTCGTCAGTGCGCGAAGTGTCGTACGGTGCCATTGACGCTTTTGGGGAAGAAGTGTCGCTGTGGGCAGGGTTGCCACGAGAGTGGCCCCTGCACGCCGGAGTCCACGGGTGAGCAGTCCTGTGGTCGCCTTCGGCACGCGTCTTCCCGGGACTGTCGCGGACCGAGGGAGACAACTGTGAGGCGAAGGGCACCGAGCGGCACCCACCGCCGCGGATTCTCGCGCAGGCGATCTCGCGGCGCGCGGGTACTCGTCGGATTCGGCATCGCACTCTCCCTGGTTGCGACCAACCCGGGCGTCGCGGGCGCGGTGCCGCCGCCGCCACCGAACCCCAGCGACGGTCAGTTGCAGCAGGCGGACACGGACGTGGCGGCACGCGTCGGCCAGGTCGGCGCCCTCATCAACGAGGTCGCCAGTGCCGACCAGCAACTCCGCGCACTCGACGACGCGGTCGCGATCAAGCGCGAGGACGTCAACCGGGCGCTCGTCGACCTGCAGAACGCGCGGGACGCGGCGAGTGCTGCCGCCGGCGCCGTCGGTGCGACGCTCCAGGCGCTGAAGGACGCGGGCGCACAGATCGACGCAGCGCAGCTCCGGTTCGACGAGTTCGCCGCCAACACCTATCGGCAGGGCACCGGCGTCGCGTCGTTCGCGTCGTTCATCGGATCCCAGGGTCCCGGCGACGTTCTCGATCGCGCGCAGCTGATGCGCGTGCTCGCGACCAACAAGAACGCCGTGCTGGACGCACTGCAGCGCGCCCGCACCGCCGAGGCCAACAAGAACTCGGCGGCCCGGGAGGCGAAGCAGCGAGCCGACGACGCCGCCTCGGCGGCCGAGTCACGCAAGGCCGACGCGGAGAACTCGATCGCCGTCGCGCGGGCAGCGCTGGCCGAGCAGGCGGGTAAGAAGGCGGCCGTCGAGGCGCAGAAGGCGTCCGCCGAGGCGCAGCTCGCCGCGGCCCGCGACAACGTCGCCGGTCTGCAGAGCCAACGGCAGGCGTTCGTCAACTGGGACACCCAGCGCGCGGCCGAGCAGGCCGCAGCCGCGGCGGCAGCGCAGGCCGCGCGGGAGGCGTCGGCCCAGGCGGCCGCCCGCGTCGCCGCCGACCAGGCGGCGCGTGACCGCGCCCGCGCACTGGCCGAGGGGCAGCGCAGTCACACCCAGATCGAGGACGATCCCACCGAACTCCCGTCGTGGAGCGTGCCGGACGATCCCGATGCCACGGAGCCGGACGGCACCGACACGGACACCTCGGAGTCCACGGACACCGACACGGACTCGGAGACGTCGGAGTCCACCGATACGGATTCGGGGACCTCGGACTCGGACACCGACTCCACGCCGACGACGACCGCGAAGCCGAAGCCGACGACGAAGCCGACGACACCGAAGCCGTCGAAGCCGAAGCCGTCGATCAGCGGCAGCGCAGCAGTCGAGACCGCCATCGACCGGGCGATGTCCCAGCTCGGCGTCCCCTACGCGTGGGGTGGCGGCGACGAGAACGGGCCGACGCTCGGCATCCGCGACGGCGGTGTCGCCGACAGCTACGGCGACTTCAACAAGGTCGGGTTCGACTGCTCCGGCCTGATGATCTACGCGTTCGCCGGCATCGGGATCTCGTTGCCGCACTACACCGGCTACCAGTACACCGCGGGCGAACAGGTGCCCACCTCGCAGATGAAACGCGGCGACATGGTCTTCTACGGGCCCAATGCCAGCCAGCACGTCGCGCTGTACCTTGGCAACGGGGAGATGCTCGAAGCTCCGCAGTCGGGATCGTTCGTGAAGATCTCGCCCCTGCGCTGGGACGGCATGACCCCGTACGTGGTCCGGATGGTGTCCTGACCCGGCGCACACCGCCGGATTCGGGGGAGTGGAAAGCGGTGGATTCTTGGTGACGTCACAGGGCGCGGACGGCGGCACGGCGAGCAGCGGCGACACCGGGACGGCCGGCGGCAGCACCGCGAAGGCCGACGGCGGCACCGCGAACGCCAACGGCGGGGCCGCGGCGGGCGCGGGCACCGCGTCCGGCGTGCAGTCCGACGCGCAACTGCTCGAGAAGGTGATCTACGAGGTCAAGCGCGTGATCGTCGGCCAGGACCGGCTCGTCGAACGGATTCTGGTCGGCCTGCTCGCCAAGGGACACGTGCTGCTCGAGGGTGTGCCCGGCGTCGCCAAGACCCTGGCCGTCGAGACGTTCGCGACGGTCGTCGGCGGCTCCTTCTCCCGGGTCCAGTTCACCCCCGACCTGGTGCCCACCGACCTCGTCGGCACCCGGATCTACCGGCAGGGCCGCGAACAGTTCGACATCGAACTCGGTCCCGTCGTGGCGAACTTCCTGCTCGCCGACGAGATCAACCGGGCCCCGGCCAAGGTGCAGTCCGCGCTGCTGGAGGTCATGGCCGAGCGGCATGTCACCATCGGCGGCAAGACCTTCCCGATGCCCGAACCGTTCCTCGTGATGGCCACCCAGAACCCGATCGAGAACGAGGGCGTCTACCCGCTGCCGGAGGCCCAGCGGGACCGCTTCCTGTTCAAGGTGCTCGTCGACTACCCGTCGATCGAGGAGGAGCGCGAGATCGTCTACCGGATGGGGGTCGCCGCGCCCGAGCCGCGCCAGGTGCTCGGCCCCGACGACCTGATCCGGCTGCAGAAGACGGCCGGTGGGGTGTTCGTGCACCACGCGCTCGTCGACTACGTGGTCCGGCTCATCGCCGCGACCCGCACCCCGGACGCCTTCGGGCTCACCGATGTCGCCGGCTGGATCTCCTACGGCGCCTCGCCCCGCGCGACCCTCGGCATCATCTCCGCAGCGCGCGCGCTGGCCATGCTGCGCGGCCGCGACTACGTGGTCCCGCAGGACATCCTCGACGTGGTCCCGGACGTGCTGCGGCACCGTCTCGTGCTGTCCTACGACGCCCTCGCCGACGAGGTCAGCCCCGACGACGTGATCACCCGGGTGCTGCAGACCGTCGGGTTGCCGCAGGTCGCCGCGCAGCCCGTCGCGCCCGCGCCCGTTCCGCAACCCACGGCCACTCCGGCGGCGCCGGTCGGGGGCGCACCGCGGTGACCACTCCCGGCTCCGCCGGGGCGACCCCGACCGGGTCGTCGCTGCCGTCGCTGCGTTCCGGTCAACTGCGGGACCCCGAGCTGGCGGCGGCGCTGCGCACGCTCGAACTGACCGTGCGACGGCGGCTCGACGGGGTGTTGCACGGTGAGCACCTCGGCCTGATCCCCGGGCCGGGCACCGAGCCCGGGGACGCGCGGATGTACCAGCCCGGCGACGACGTCCGGCAGATGGACTGGTCCGTCACCGCCCGCACCACCCACCCGCACGTGCGGCAGTCCGTCGCCGACCGCGAACTCGAGACCTGGCTGGTCGTCGACCTGTCCGCGAGCCTCGACTTCGGCACCACCGGTGCGGAGAAGCGGGACCTGGCGGTCGCCGCCGCCGCGGCGGTGGCCCACCTGACCAGCGGTGGCGGCAACCGGATCGGCGCGATCGTCGCGACCGGACACCACAGCGTCCGGATCCCGGCCCGCGGCGGCCGCCTGCACGCGCAGGCGATGCTGCGCACGATCGCGACCACCCCGCACGCCCCCGACGGTGTCCGGGGTGACCTCAAGGGCGCGATCGAGGCGTTGCGCCGGCCGCAGCGCAGGCGGGGCCTCGCGGTCGTCATCAGCGACTTCCTCGGCCCGTTGGACTGGGAACACTCCCTGCGCGCCGTGTCCGGTCGGCACGACCTGCTCGGAATCGAGGTGCTCGACCCGCGGGATCTGGAACTGCCCGACCTCGGCGAGGTGGTGTTGCACGATCCCGAGACCGGCCGCACCCGCGAGTTCACCACCACCCCGCAGTTGCGCGCCGACTTCGCCGCGGCCGCGCAGGCGCACCGCGAGACGGTCGAGCAGACGCTGCGGCGCTGCGGGGCGCCGGTCCTGGGACTGCGGACCGACCGGGACTGGATCGCGGACATCGTCCGCTTCGTCGCCGCCCGCAGGCACAGTTATGGTTCCCGGGTGAATCGAGTGCCGCGCCGGTGAGCCCGACCCAGTTCGCGTCGCCGTGGTGGCTGGCGTTCCTCCTCGTGGTCGCCGCGCTGGCGGCCGGGTACGTGCTCGCCCAGCGCCGCCGCCACCGGAACCTGCTGCGGTTCTCCAACCTGGAGATGCTGGAGAAGGTCGCGCCGGCGCGGCCCGGGCGGCTGCGGCACCTCCCGACGGCGCTCGTCCTCGTCGGACTCATGTTGCTGACCGTCGCGCTCGCCGGGCCAACCACCGACAAGCGGGTGCCGCGGAACCGGGCCACCGTGATGCTCGTGATCGACGTGTCGCTGTCGATGAAGTCGACCGATGTCGCACCGACCCGGCTCGCCGCCGCCCAGGAGGCCGCGAAACAGTTCGCGGACGGACTCACCCCCGGCATCAACCTCGGACTGGTGGCGTTCGCGGGCACCGCCTCGGTGCTGGTGTCACCGACGGTCAACCGCGAGGAGACCAAGGCGGCGATCGACCACCTGACCCTCGCCGAGCGCACCGCGACGGGTGAGGCCATCTTCACGTCGCTGCAGTCCATCGAGACCCTCGGTGCGATCCTCGGCGGCGGCGACCAGGTACCGCCGGCGCGGATCGTGCTGCTCTCCGACGGCAAGCAGACGGTGCCGGACAGTCCCGACGACCGTCGCGGCGCCTACACGGCGGCCCGGCAGGCGAAGGAACAGGGAGTGCCGATCTCCACGATCTCGTTCGGGACCTCGTACGGCACAGTCGACATCGGCGACGAGCGCATCGCGGTGCCGGTCGACGATCCCTCCCTGCGGGAGATCGCCAACCTCTCCGGCGGCACCTTCTTCACCGCGTCGAGCCTCGAGGAACTGAACAAGGTCTACGACACCCTCGAGGAGCAGATCGGGTTCGAGATCACCCGCGGAGATGCGAGCCGGATCTGGCTGGTGCTCGGCGTGCTCGCCACGGCGGCGGGCCTGGGCGCGGCTCTGGTTCTGCGCCAACGCCTGCCGTGACGCTCACGCTGCTGTCACAATGTGCTGCCGGCCGATCGCCGTAACGCCACAGACCCGCAAGACGAAGACCCTGACACCCAACAGATAGGTTTATCGAATGTCGAACGCGTCCACCCCGTCCCGCTCCGTGCTCGTGACCGGAGGCAACCGGGGCATCGGCCTCGCGGTGGCCCAGCGTCTCGCCGCGGACGGTCACAAGGTGGCGGTCACCCACCGCGGTTCCGGTGCGCCGGACGGACTGTTCGGCGTGCAGTGCGACGTCACCGACGCGGAATCGGTGGACCGGGCGTTCACCGAGGTCGAGGAGCACCAGGGTCCGGTCGAGGTGCTGGTTGCGAACGCAGGCATCACCGACGACACCCTGCTGATGCGGATGACCGAGGAGCAGTTCACCAACGTCATCGACGCCAACCTGACCGGTGCGTTCCGGTGCGCCAAGCGTGCGAACCGGGCGATGCTGCGGGGCCGGTGGGGCCGGATGATCTTCCTCGGCTCCGTCGTCGGTCTCGCGGGTCAGGCGGGGCAGATCAACTACGCGTCCTCGAAGGCCGGCGTGATCGGCCTGGCCCGTTCGGTCACCCGCGAGCTCGGCTCGCGATCGATCACGGCCAATGTCGTCGCGCCCGGCTTCATCGAGACGGACATGACCGCCGACCTCTCCGAGGATCTTCGCGACACGGCGAAGAAGTTCATCCCGCTGCAGCGACTCGGCAAGCCCGAGGACGTGGC
This sequence comes from Rhodococcus sp. NPDC003348, assembly GCF_053589375.1. Classification (NCBI taxonomy): domain Bacteria; kingdom Bacillati; phylum Actinomycetota; class Actinomycetes; order Mycobacteriales; family Nocardiaceae; genus Rhodococcus; species Rhodococcus sp. NPDC003348. The sequence continues at coordinate 106,676 of NZ_JBSFRT010000011.1, read as the reverse complement.
CGCGGTGGTCAGCTTCCTCGCCTCGGAGGACTCCGCGTACGTGTCGGGCGCTGTGATTCCCGTCGACGGCGGCATGGGCATGGGGCACTGACCCGGCTCGATCCCCTCTCGCACGCAACGACTTTCACACCAGGAGGAGTACAACCATGGGCGGACTGCTCGAAGGCAAGACAATTCTCGTCACCGGCATCATCACCGACGCGTCGATCGCGTTCCATGCGGCGGCGATGGCGCAGGAGCAGGGCGCGAAGGTGATCATCACCGGGTTCGACCGGCTGCGCCTGATCGACCGGATCGCCCAGCGGCTGCCGAAGCCGGTGCCGCCGGCGATCGAGCTGGACGCCACGAACGAAGAGCACCTGGCCGCGCTCGCGGACCGCGTCCGCGAGGTTGCCCCCGAGGGCGTCGACGGCGTGCTGCACTCGATCGCCTTCGCGCCCAAGACGCTGATGGGGCCCGAAGCCAAGCCGTTCCTGGAGGGGCCCGGCCCGGACGTCGCGAAGTCGTTCGAGATCTCCGCCTGGAGCTACGCCTCGCTGGCCCGCGCCGTGCTGCCGGTCATGAACGAGGGCGGCTCCATCGTCGGCATGGACTTCGATCCGCGCACCGCGATGCCGTACTACAACTGGATGGGTGTGGCCAAGGCCGCACTCGAGTCCGTGAACCGCTACGTCGCGCGTGAGGTCGGCGAGGCGAAGAAGGTCCGCTCGAACCTCGTCGCCGCAGGACCCATCAAGACCCTCGCCGCGAAGGCCATCGCCGGCACCGCCACCGACGACGCCAAGAAGATGAACCAGCTCAACGAGTACTGGGACGCCGCGTCGCCCATCGGCTGGAACTTCAACGATCCCACCGCGGTCGCGAAGTCCGTGGTCGCGGTGCTGTCGGACTGGCTGCCCGCCACCACCGGATCGATCATCTACGTCGACGGCGGAGCCAGCCACAACACCTGGCTGCCCGAGAACCTGTGACCGCCTGACGATTTCGATGACCTACGACGCCCTGCTCCTGCTCTCCTTCGGTGGTCCCGAGAAGCCCGCCGACGTCCGGCCGTTCCTCGAGAACGTCACCCGGGGCAGGGGGGTGCCGCCCGAACGCCTCGACGAGGTGGTCGAGCACTACATGCACTTCGGCGGGGTGTCGCCGATCAACGCGCTCAACCGCGACATCATCGCCGCGGTCGAGGCCGAATTCGCGACTGCGGGAACCGAACTGCCGGTGTACTTCGGCAACCGCAACTGGCATCCGATGGCCGAGGACACCGTCGCTCGCATGCGCGACGACGGTGTCCGCTCGGCGCTGGTGTTCCCGACGTCTGCGTGGGGCGGGTACTCGGGGTGCCGGCAGTACCACGAGGACGTCGCACGTGCCCGCGCCGCGGTCGACGGGGCGCCGGAGCTGACGAAACTGCGTCAGTACTACGACCATCCACTGCTGATCGCGGCCTTCGCCGATGCGATCACCGCCGCCCGCGCCGACCTGCCCGCCGAGCAGCGGGACGGCGCCCGGCTGGTGTTCACCGCGCACTCGGTGCCGGTGGCGGCGGACGCAACCGGCGGTCCGCCCGCGGACGGCGGCCGGCTCTACAGTCGGCAGGTGGCCGAGGCCGCACGGCTGTGCGCGGCGGCGGTCGGCGTCGGCGAATACGACCTGGTGTGGCAGTCGCGGTCCGGGCCGCCGCAGGTGCCGTGGCTCGAGCCCGACATCTGCGACCACCTCGACACCGTCGCGACGTCCGGCGCCGACGCGGTGATCGTGTGCCCGGTCGGGTTCGTCTCCGACCACCTCGAGGTGATCTGGGACCTCGACACCGAGGCACGGGACAGGGCGGCGGAACTGGGTCTCGGGTTCGTCCGCGCCGGCACCCCGGGCACCGATCCGCGGTTCGCGCGACTCGTCGCGGAACTGGTCGCCGAGCAGACCACCGGTGCGCCGGCCCGGCGCCTCGGCACCGAGCCGCTGTACGGCGCCGGAGTCAACGGCGGTCTGTGCGCGGTGGACTGCTGCCGCCCCGCCCGGCGCCCGGCCCGGCCCGCATCGGCCCGGCCCACCGTGTGACACCCGAACTCATAGTTCCTCGACGTGCTCGTCGAGGAACCGCTGCGCCATCTCCGCTATCGACTCGCCGTTGCAGGGATACTGTTGGCGGGCAGTCAGGGCAAGAGCCACGCAGCAGCTGATCGGCTGGGGGACGGATGGAGTCACCGAGCACGGCCGAAGCGGGCGAGTGGATGCGCGCCTATGTCGCGGACAGCCTTTCGCGCGCCGACCTCGAGGCGTTCATCGACGATGTCGCCACGTCGATGGGTGCGGACGTTCCGGAACTGTCCACGGATGCCGACGTTCAGCGGGACCTCCATCTGGCCGTTCGCAGCCAGTTCCGCTTGTTCCTCTCGATCGGGCAGCGCGCGGCGCGGCGGTCCGTTCCCGTCGCGGAGGAGGCGCATTCGCTGGCCCGGACGATCGCGCGTCGTGGACTCGAGCTGCGCGTTCTCTCCCAGCTGTATCACGCCGGCCACCGCGCGGTGTGGCGCTTCGTGACGGCGTTCGTCGACGATGCGGACGTGCCGGGGGAGTTCAAGGTTCGGCTCGTGGTGATGATGTGGGAGCAGACGAGTGAGGTCATGAACTCGATGCTCGAAGAATTGGCGGCGACGTACACCCGGGAACGGGAGGGGATGCTCAGCGGGACCTTCTCGATGCGGGTGAACACGGTCCGCGAGATCCTGGACGGCAGCCTGAGCGGCGAGCCGGAGGCGTCCGCGCGGCTCGGCTATCCGGTGCACCGGGTCCACACCGCGGTGGCGTTGTGGACCACCGAGCACGCGATCTCGTTCGACGCCCGGATCTTCGAACCGCTGGTTCTCCGGCTCGCCCGCGCCGCATCCGCGACCGAAACCCTCTGCGTCCCATCGGGTTCGCGAGGACTGTGGGCGTGGTTGATCACCCGAGAGGGTGAAGAGCTCGCGATGGATCCCACCCTGGTGCCGCCGGGTGTGCGGGTTGCGACGGGCCGACCGGGGCAGGGCCTCGTCGGCTTCCGGCGGACGCACCGAGAGGCGCTCGCGGCGCAGGACATCGCGACGCGGGCGCGACGCCCCCGCGCCGTCACCACCTACCGCGAGGTCGAACTGGTCGCGATGCTCGCCGCCCGGCCCGACGCGCTGAACACACTGGTCCACCGTGAGCTCACCGGGCTGACCGGTGACGACGACGTGTCCGCGCGGCTTCGTGCGACATTGCGTGCCGTGCTGAGCAACCCCGGCAATCTGGAGGCCGCGGCCCGGCGCCTGAGCGTGCACAAGAACACCGTGCGGTACCGGATGCAGCAGATCGAGGAACGTCTGGGTCAGCGGATCGAGCGCCGCGCCCTGCACCTCGAACTGGCACTCGACTGTTTCGACACCTTCGGGGTCGAGCCCGACCCCGGTGTGCCGACCGCACAAATCGCGAGACGGCGGTTGGACAAGTAGACCAAACCGCGGGGCATGCCCGGTTGGAAGGCTTCGACACACCAGCGACGACAAAGGAGCGCCCAGTGTCAGTGCCCATTCGACCGGAGTCAGTGCCCATTCGACCGGAGTCAGTGCCCATGCGACCGGAGTCAGTGCCCATGCGACCGGAGTCAGTGCCCATGCGACCGGAGTCGGTGCCCACCCGACCGGAGTCGGTGCCCACCATCCCCGCAGGATTCGATCCCACCGACCCGGACATCTACGCGACGCACGTGCCGCACGCCGAGTTCGCCGAGCTCCGCCGGACCGCTCCCGTCTGGTGGTGCCCGCAGCCGCCGACGACCGGCGGGTTCCAGGACCACGGCTACTGGGTCGTCACCCGGCACGAGGACGTCAAGGAGGTGTCACGCGACAGCGACGTCTACTCCACCTGGGAGAACACCGCGATTCCGCGCTTCGAGGACGACATGCCCCGTGACGCCGTCGAGCAGCTGCGGCACATCATGCAGTTCAAGGACGCACCCGAGCACACGGCACTGCGCAAGATCATCGCGCGAGGCTTCACACCGCGAGCCGTCAACAGCCTGAAGGCGGCGTTTTCCGAGCGTGCAGCCGGGATCGTGAGCGAGGCCCTCTCCGCCGGCGCCGGTGACTTCGTCACCCACGTCGCCTGCGAACTTCCACTGCAGGCCATCGCCGAGCTGATCGGTATTCCGCAACAGGACCGTGGCAAGGTCTTCGACTGGTCGAACCAGATGACCGGCTACGACGATCCCGACTTCGAAGGTGAACCCGAGGCCGCCTCGATGGAGCTTCTCGGATACGCGTACCAGCTGGCGGAGGAGCGCAAGCGGTGTCCGGCCGACGACATCGTCACCCAGCTCCTGCAGGCCGACGTCGACGGTGACGCGCTCAGCGCGGAGGAGTTCGGGTTCTTCGTCCTCATGCTCGCGGTCGCGGGCAACGAGACGACGCGGAACGCCATCACCCACGGAATGATCGCGTTCCTCGAGGACCCGGACCAGTGGGAGAAGTTCAAGGCGGAGCGGCCGGCGACCACGGTCGAGGAGATCGTGCGCTGGGCGACCCCCGTCACGGCGTTCCAGCGGACGGCGCTGGTGGACACCACGCTGGGTGGCCAGAGGATCCGGCAGGGTGACCGGGTCGCCATGTTCTATGCGTCGGCGAACTTCGACGAGGAGGTCTTCGACGATCCGATGACGTTCGACATCACCCGCGACCCGAATCCGCACCTGGGATTCGGCGGAACGGGGGCGCACTTCTGTATCGGTGCGAATCTCGCGCGTCTCGAGATCGACCTGATCTTCAATGCGATCGCCGACCACATGCCCGACATCACCAGGCTCGGCGACCCGAAGCGACTGCGCTCCGGGTGGCTCAACGGCATCAAGGAACTCGAGGTCGACTTCACCGGAGGATGCCCGGTCGCCCACTGAGCCCGGCAAGCCGGTCGCGATCGCGAAGTTGACGCTTCACCCTGGTGTGCGGGTGGGGATCGGGGGAGGATGGGACTGTCTTCCCTCGGGCCCATCGGGAGGGGTCGTCTCCATGATCCGTCGTACCACCGCGTTCGTCCTCGTCGCGTTCGCCTCCACCGCCCTCCTCGTCGCCGGACCCGCCACGTCCGCCGAAGCCGCCACGGCACCCCCCAAAGCAGGGCCCGGCGACCAGTACGTCAGCAATCCGCCCGACGACAATCAGCTCGTCGGCTACTGCTCCGACCAGGCGCAACTCGCGAACAACCTCGAAATGCAGGGCGATCACGATCGCGCACTGAACGTCGTCGGGGCCGCGAACATGCGCGGCTGCCGCATCTACACCTTCGAGGCCAGCTGGGGTGCGCAGTGACTCACGCGGTCCACGCGTAGCGGAGCCGCTCGGCGACCTCGTCGACGGGCCGGTTCCGGTATTCGGCGAGCTCGTACCCGCGGACGGCACGCAGCGCCTCGTGGATCAACGGGTCGAAGAGCTGATCGGCGAGCCGTGAGTCCGTGAATCTGCCGAGCATGTCCGCGGGCTTCGTGGGGAGCAGCGTCACCCCCGCGCCGGCCCGCTCCACGTCGCTCAACCGGGCCGGATTGATCGTCACCTCGGGAGGCAGTGGCAACGCCTCGGTCAGACCGGTCTGCACCGCACCGAGCAACACGGTGGACGCCAGATAGGGGTTCGCGGACGGATCGATCGGCTTGACCTCGACGTGGGCGCCGTGCGGATTTCCCGGGGTGTCGGCGCACAGCCGCACCGCCGCCTCCCGGTTCTCCAGCCCCCAGCAGCAGTGCGCCCCCGCCCAGCTGTTCGGGCGCAGCCGCAGGTGGGAGAGCGCGGACCCGGACAGCACCAGCATGAAGTCGGGCAGCACCGCGACGAGGCCGGCGAGCGCGTGGCAGCCCTCGTCGGTGAGCGCGTGCGGGCCGTCGCCGCCCGAGAACAGCGGCACACCGCCCCGGCTCAGTGAGAGGTGCTGGTGGGCGCCGTTTCCGGCGCCTCCCGGGGTCGGCATCGGGGAGAACGACGCCGTCAGCGCGTGAGCGCGTGCCGCCCGGCAGATCAGGATGCGGGCGAGGACCGCCTGGTCAGCGGCGTGGACGGGGGCGGCCGGTGGCAACGACACCTCGAACTGGCCCGGACCGTACTCCGCGTGCACCTGTTCGATGCGCAGTCCCGCCCGCTCCGCCGCGGCCTGCAGATCGGCGATGAAGTCCCGCCGGCGCAGCACGGAATCGAGTCCGTACGCGGACCAGGTTCCGGGATCGTCGCCACCGAACAACGTGAACTCGAGCTCGTGCCCGATCAGCGCGTCCAGTCCCGATTCGCCGAGCACGCCGACGGCGGTTTCGAGGGCCCGGCGCGGGCATCCGCCCCACGGCGCGCCGTCCTGGTCGGTCAGGTCGGCCGGTGCCCACCAGGTGTCCGCGCCGAGGTCGCGCAGGTCGTCCCGGCCGATCCGCAGGCGCAGGTCCCCGACCACGGACAGGTTCTCGGTGAACGCGAGGTGGTTGTCGGCGCAGAACACCATCCAGCAGACCGAGGCGCCGGCGCCCGCGGTGACGAAGTCGTCGAGCCGGTCACCGGGCATCGTCTTCGCCCGCGCCACCCCGGCCATGTCCACGACCGAACCCACGATCAGTCCCGGATTCGTCGTCAGCATTGCCTTCTCCGCGCATCGTCGTCTCCGCGCATTGCCGTCTCCGTACCGTCGCGGTTCGTGTCATGGCCGGCCGAGCTTCAGTCTGACACCCGACGAGACCCCGGCACGTCCCGAAATCGAGATTGGTCACAATTGGATCGTGAGCACTGATGGCTACTTCGTCAGGGTCGACGACCACCGCTACCGCCCGACCGCGCTGACCGGAGGGGCGTGGACCGAGGCGGAACAGCACATCAGCCCGCTGAACGGGCTGATCGTGCACGCGATCGACCGCTTCGTCGCGGCCCGTGGAGCCGACGACCTGGAGATCGCACGGATCAGCATCGACATCCTCGGCGTGCTGGCGATCGAGGACTTCGACATCGCCGTCGAGGTGCTGCGCCCGGGTCGCACCATCGAACTCCTCGAGGCCACCGTGACCGCCGCCGGACGGCCCGCGGTCCGGGCTCGGGTGTGGCGAATGGCGACGTCGGACACCACCGCGGTGGCGGGAGGCCCCTCGCAGGCATTGACCCCGCCGGAGGAACTGCCGACCTGGCCGATGTCGGACCTGTGGCCGGGCGGCTTCATCGCCTCCCTCGACGTGCGGACTGTCGGGGCGCCGCGGCCCGGCCGCACCACGGCCTGGATCTCCACGTCGACGGCGCTCGTCGCCGACGAACCGGTCGGGGCGCTGGCGCGCTACGTCGCGCTCGTCGACACCGCCAACGGGATCGCGGTGCGCCAGCCGCCCACCGAATGGATGTTCCCGAACCTGGACCTGACCATCCACTTCGCCCGGCAGCCGCGCGGGGACTGGGTCGGCCTCGACACCACCGTCACCTTCGGGCCCGACGGGCACGGGCTCACGTCCAGCGTCCTGCACGACCGGCACGGCCCGATCGGGCAGGCCAACCAGATCCTCACCGTCCGCGCGCTCGGCTGAGTCGGCGGCCGCCGGGCGGCACGGTTCGGGTGCGGGGCGGCCGCGGCTGCGTGATGATGGGTGACGGCCCGATACGCACGCGGCCGCTCCGGCCGCACCCGGACAGTCGAGGTATGCGATGACCGACAGTTGGATCCATTCGCGCGATCCGTTCGACGACATCTTCAACCGATTCTTCGGTTCCGGATCCGCGCCCCGATCACCCGTGCAGCGCGTCGACCTGGGGCGGCTGCTGAACGACGACGCGAAACAGCTTGTCGCACTGGCCCGTCAGGCCGCCGACGACTGGGGGAACCCGGAGATCACGCCCGAGCACCTGCTCTATGCCGCGACCCTGGCCGACCCGACCCGCGGGGTGATCAGCGGACTGAACCTGGACCCGGACACGGTGGCCGAGCAGATGCAGGCCGCGATCGGGAAGGGCGACGGCACGGGGGACGGACAGATCACGCTGAGCCCGGCGGCCAAGCTGGCGCTGCGCACCGCGCAACGCGAGGCGGGGCAGGCCGGGATCAGTTACATCGGCCCCGAACACATCCTGTTCGGGATCGCGTCGAACCCGGAGAGCCCGGCGGCGCGCGCGCTGGCCGGCGCCAAGCTCGAGGCCGCCACGGCCGGGGCGCAGGCGCAGAGCACCACCCCGACCCTCGACGAGTACGGCCGCGACCTGACCGCCGAGGCGCGGGAGGGACGGGTGGACCCGGTGGTCGGCCGCGCCGACGAGATCGCGCAGACCGTCGAGATCCTGTCCCGGCGCCGCAAGAACAATCCCGTGCTGATCGGCGATCCGGGAGTTGGCAAGACGGCCATCGTGGAGGGGCTCGCGCAGCGGATCGTCAACGCCGACGTGCCGTCCACCCTCGCCGACCGCCGGGTGATCGCGCTCGACGTCGGATCTCTGGTCGCGGGCAGCAAGTACCGCGGCGAGTTCGAGGAGCGGCTGACGAAGATCCTCGACGAGGTACGCGAGCACTCGGACGAGCTGATCGTGTTCATCGACGAGCTGCACACCATCGTCGGGGCCGGCGCGGGCGGCGAGGGGGCGATGGACGCGGGCAACCTGCTCAAGCCGGCCCTGGCCCGCGGCGACCTGCACGCGATCGGCGCCACCACCATCGACGAGTACCGCCGGTACATCGAGAAGGACGCCGCGCTCGAGCGGCGGTTCCAGCCGGTGATGGTCTCCGAACCGACCGTCGACGACACCATCGAGATCCTGCGCGGCCTGATCGACGTGTACGAGGAACACCACCAGGTGCACTACACCGACGAAGCGCTGGTCGCGGCCGCGGAACTGTCGGATCGCTACATCACCGACCGGTTCATGCCGGACAAGGCGATCGACCTGGTGGACCAGGCCGGTGCCCGGGTGCGGCTGCGCACCAAGACGCCGGACGCCGACACCCGGTCCGCCGAGGACGAACTCGCGCGGCTGCGGCGGGAGAAGGACTCCGCGGTGTCCGCCGAGGACTACGAGCGCGCGAACGAACTCAAGAAGCAGATCACCGAGCAGGAGGAGTCGCTCGGCGCGGCGGCGACCGGCGCGACCCCGGAGGTCGAGGTCGTCGACATCGCGGAGGTGATCTCCCGGCAGACCGGCATCCCGGTCGCGGACCTCACCAGCGAGGAACGCGCGCGACTGCTCAAGCTCGAGGAGGTGCTGCACGCCCGGGTGATCGGGCAGGAAGAGGCCGTCACCTCGGTCGCCGAGGCGGTGCGACGGGCCCGCGCCGGTCTCGCCGACCCGAACCGGCCCACCGGGTCGTTCCTGTTCCTCGGCCCGACCGGTGTCGGCAAGACCGAGCTGGCGAAGGCGCTCGCGGACGCGGTCTTCGGCGACGAGGACCGGATGATCCGATTCGACATGAGCGAGTTCCAGGAGAAACACACCGTCTCCCGGCTCGTCGGGGCCCCGCCCGGGTACGTCGGCTACGAGGAGGCCGGTCAGCTCACCGATCGGGTGCGCAGGCAGCCGTACTCGGTGATCCTGTTCGACGAGGTGGAGAAGGCGCACCCCGACGTCTTCAACATCCTGCTGCAGCTGCTCGACGACGGCCGGGTCACGGACGCGCAGGGCCGCACGGTGGACTTCAAGAACACCATCGTGATCATGACCAGCAACCTCGGCTCCGACCTGATCCTCGGCGCCGACAGCGACGATCTCGAGGCGCTGATGCCGCAGCTGATGGAACGCCTGCACGCGCACTTCCGGCCGGAGTTCCTCAACCGGATCGACGAGACCGTCGTCTTCCACCGCCTCGACAAGGAGCAGCTGCACCAGATCGTCGGGCTCATCCTGGACCGGACGCGGCGGCTGCTGCGCGCCCAGGACGTCGAACTCGACATCACCGACGGCGCGGTCGACTGGCTCGTCGACACCGGTTTCGAACCGCGTTTCGGTGCCCGGCCGCTGCGGCGGACCGTGCAGAAGGAACTGGACAACAAACTGTCCAACCTGTTGCTTGGCGGGGCCGTTTCCGGCGGCGACACCGTGCGAGTGGACGTCGACGAGGCCGGACTGATCCTCGAACGGGTCGCGCCCGACGGCACCGAGGGGACGGTGGACGTGGCGCCCGGGGACTGACCCCCGACACCTGGGTCCCCGACACCCGGGTACGGGTGCCGCCGGAACTCGGGTAGTCCACTACTCGTTTCCACCGCCACGTCCGCCGATAGCGTCGAGACGACCCAGCGGCCGTGGCCAGGGAGGCGAAGTCATGCGGGAGAACAATCCTGTCCCGAAGATGTCCGGATGCGCCGGTACCGACGGTCCCGATCGCGGCGGACCGGCACCGGGGGTCGCTCCCCGAAAGAACATCGTCATCTGTCTCGACGGCACCGGCAATCGCATCCGCGCCTCCGGGAACACCAACGTGATCAGGCTGTTCCGGGCGCTCGAGAACACCGCGGGCCGGCAGATCGTGTACTACGACCCCGGCGTCGGCACCTTCTCGTCCGCCGGCGCATGGACCGCGATCGGGCGGTGGTGGTCTCGCATGCTCGGACTGGCTTTCGGTGTCGGGGTGAAAACCAACCTGGCGGAGGCCTACACCTTCCTGATGAACCACTGGGAACCCGGTGACCGGATCTACCTGTTCGGGTTCAGCCGGGGTGCGTTCACGGCGCGGGCGCTGGCCGGGATGCTGCACCGGATCGGCATTCCCCGGCCGTCGTCCGAGAATTTGGTGCAGTATGCGATCGCTGCATACTCGCGTCGCCGCGCCTGGACCGTCGACGACCGCGAGGAGGCCAAGGAGTTCTCCAGTACCGTCTGTCGAGCAGTCGACGGCGCGGGCAAGGGCCGCTTCTCGGTTCCCGTCCACTACCTCGGGGTGTGGGACACGGTCAGTGCGCCAGGGATATTCCGGCGGGCCCTGCGGTTCGAGAGCACCCGGCGCCTGAAGAACGTGCGGGCCGGCCGCCACGCCGTCTCGCTCGACGAGAAGCGCCGTCCGTACCGGCTGTACCGGGTCGACAATCCCCGGATCGACGAGGTGTGGTTCTCGGGTGTGCACTCGGACGTCGGCGGCGGCTTCTCCGACGACCACAGGCTCGCCGACATCTCGCTGATGTGGATGCTGGACGGTGCGTACCGTCACGGCCTGCTCCTGCGTGAGCGGCACGAGCTACGCGAACTGCCCACCGTGACTGCCGGTGACGCCGTCGGCAAGGTGCACCGGATGTCGTGGTTGTGGGCATTCGTGGGGCGCGGCAGCCGCAAGCCGGGTCCGGGTGCACGGGTTCACGACAGCGTGCGGCTCCGGCGCGAGGAGAGGCCGGACGAGAAATGCGTGCGGTTGCAGGAGCCGGTCTGGGTGGACCCGGGCTGGTGCGGGCCACATGTCTACGGGCACGCCCGGACGCCCAGCCTGGTCGGTCAGTACGCCTCGCCGAACGGAGGCAGGCGTGCCGGCAGGGCCCGCGCCGCGTCGAGCCGTGCTGCGCATCGGGGCTGAGGTGCTTCGCGCGCACGGGTTGCGCTGACAGGCCGGGACGCGAGGTCACGCGCGGTGTCCGCCCTGTCGGCCCAGCTTCGGTCGAACTGGATCACTGAATCGACCCGGAGCGGTGATCGCGCGGTGGCGTAGTGTTCGGGGCGTCGGAACTGGAGGTGCCGGGGTCGATGCGATCCGACGGGGATTCCTGGGACATCGTGAGCGGTGTGGGCCGCACCGCGTTGGGTGTGGCGACCTTTCGCGCGCTGGAGACCGAGCGCCCGGACAACCTGATCACCGACGAGTACGCGCGCTGGTTCGTCGAGGCCGCCGGCGACCCGCACTTCACCGGACTGCTGGCAGACCCGTCGCCGCTGCAGGATCTGCCGTTCTTCTTCCCCGGATTCATGGGTCTTCGGACGAAGTTCTTCGACGAGCACTTCCTGTCCGCCGCGGCCGGCGGGGTGGTGCAGGCGGTGATCCTGGCCGCCGGGCTCGACGCGCGGGCGTACCGCCTCGACTGGCCGGCGGGGACGGCGGTGTTCGAGGTCGATCAGCCGAAGGTCCTCGAATTCAAGGCCGAGGTGCTCGGCGCGCACGGCGCCCGGCCGAAGGCCGATCGGCGGCCGGTCGCCGTCGACCTCCGCGACGACTGGCCCACCGCGCTCGTCGCCGCCGGTTTCGACTCGGAACGTCCGACCGCATGGTCGGCGGAGGGGTTGCTGCCCTATCTGCCGGGCCCCGCGCACGACGCCCTGTTCACCCGGATCGACGAGTTGTCGGCCGCGGGCAGCCGCATCGCCGTCGACGGCTTCGGTGGAAGCGCCGACATTCGTCGGTTCATTGCATTGCGGGACAAGTACTTCGGCAACGAGGCATTCGGCGGAATCGACGTCGCGCAGTTGTTCTACGACGACGAGCGTGCCGATCCGGCGCAGTGGTTGACCGATCGCGGCTGGACGGTGCGGCGATCGACCCCCGTCGACCTTGCCGCGGCATACGGCGTGCAGGTACCCGAACTACCCGACGACCTGGCCGATCTGGCGCGAACCCCGGCCTACCTGGTGGGCGGGAAGTAGGCGGCGCCGGCGCGAACCGATTACTTTGGCCGACCGGACGAGTCTCAACTCCCGTATCACCATCATCGGACAGCGAGGGAGCACAGTGAACCAGCTATTGCGAGTCCAGAACTTCAACGTCTCGAGCGACGGGATCGCCGCCGGGGAGAATCAGAGCTTCGAGAGCCCGTTCGGCTTCGACCACGGCGCCATGTTCGCCTGGGCCGGTGCGACGGCCAGCTGGCCCAACCGCACCGACCCCGGCGGCAGCCGCGGCCTCGACGACTACTTCACCCGAGACTTCGCCAACAACATCGGCGCCGAGATCATGGGCCGCAACAAGTTCGGGCCCCAACGCGGACCCTGGCACGATCTCGAATGGCTCGGCTGGTGGGGCGACGAGCCGCCGTTCCACACCCCGGTGTTCGTGATGACCCATCACAAGCGCCCCTCGTTCGCGCTCTCGGACACCACGTTCCACTTCGTCGACGGCGACCCGGCCACCGTCCTCGAGCAGGCCCGCACGGCGGCGCAGGGCAAGGACGTCCGGCTCGGCGGCGGCGTCACCACCATCCGGCAGTTCCTCGACGCCGACCTCGTCGACACCATGCACGTGGCCGTTTCGCCGTTCGAGCTCGGGTCCGGACTGAAACTCTGGGAGACACCGGAGGAGCTGACCGACCGGTTCCACCTCGAGATCGTGCCCAGCCCGAGCGGCGTGACGCACCACCTGTTCTGGAGAAAGTGACTCGCGCGCAGGGGGTGCTCACCGGTCAGGGGCGGGGTTGTCCGGCGCCCACGCACGACGTCACCGCGGCGACCCGTGCGGTCCGCACCGCCGTCCACAGCGGTCGCAGGGTGTCGTCCCGGGCGCTGGCGCCGGTCGCGGTCTGCGCCCGGCCCGAGGACTCGCCGGCGACAGTGAGGATCGCCGCGACCTGATCGGCGGTGTCGAGGATCCGCAGCGCCCGTGCAGACGTGCCGTCCGGTGTCGTGTGCCGCGAGAGGTCCGCCAGTGCATCCGCGATCCGCGCCCGGGGATCGCCCTGCCCGGGATCGAACCCGCCGTGCATCGACGCGAGCGCGTCGGCGGCGTCCCGGACCGCCTCCCGCAACGCGTACTCCGCCTCGCCGAGACCGAACTGCTCGACCGGACGCGGAATCTCGGGGACCGAGTACACCGTCCACCGCAACACGTCCGGGCCCTCGACGGTCGGCACCACCCCGATTCCCGGGGATCCGGGCGCACCGATCATCACGCCCTGGCCTGCGGCCAGCGCCGCCGCGGCGAACTCGGTTCGGGCGGGCAGCCCGCGGACGTCGCCCGCGGCGGGCAGCACGAGAATCGGCGCCGCCCCGGGATCGGCGGTGGTGACCGCTCGCACCGCGCGCAGCAGTGTCACCGGACCCGCGTCGGTGGGATCGGGCCACGGCAGATCCCACTGCAGCGCGACCTCGGCGTCCGCGGAGGCGATCAGGTGCATCGGGGCCCACGCCCGGACGGCGTCGATCGCGTCGTCGGGTGAACTCGCGCCGGCGAGCCACGCGGCGGACCAGAGAGTGAAGCTGATGCTGGGGCAGGACACGGTAGTCAAGCTTAGGACGGTGCGGCGCGCAGTGGCACTAGCCTGGTCGGTCGTGAGTGGACGCGACATGTACGGCGGGAACATCTTCGACGGGCACACCCGGCGGCGGGCCCGCGAGTACCCGAAGGTGCCCGCCGACCGTGGCCTGGTCGTCGAGGACGCCGCCACCGGATGGTGCGGTGCGGTGGTCGGCATGGAGAAGACCTACGACGGCGACTACGTCCGCCTCGAGGACGGCCGTAAGCAGACCCGGCTGTTCGCGATGCGCGAGGCCGCGTTCCTGATCGACGGCAAACCGGTCACCCTGACCCGGCCGACCGCGAAGAAGCCGGCCGCCGCCACCCGCTCGGCGTCCGGTTCGACCCGCGTCGAGGGATTGAAGGCCCGCACCGCGCTGCCCAGCCGGATCTGGGTGGAGGGCGTGCACGACGCCGCGATCGTGGAACGGGTCTGGGGTCACGACCTCCGGGTCGAGGGAGTCGTCGTCGAGCAGCTCGAAGGTCTCGACAACCTGCCCGAGCGGCTGGCCGAGTTCGGTCCCGGCCCGGGCCGCAAGGTCGGGGTCCTCGCCGATCACCTGGTCGAGGGGTCGAAGGAGACCGCACTGACCCGGGGCCTCGGCCCGTACGTCATGGTCACCGGGCATCCCTACATCGACGTGTGGGAGGCGGTGCGCCCGAAGGCGGTCGGCATCGACGCCTGGCCGAAGATCCCCCGGGGGCAGGACTGGAAGACCGGGGTGTGCCGCGAACTCGGTTGGGGCACACCACAGGACGGCTGGCGTCGGGTGTACGGCGCGGTGTCCTCGTTCCGGGACCTGGAGGCCCCGCTGATCGGCGCGGTCGAGCGGCTGGTCGACTTCGTGACTGTCGACTGATCCCGCTCGCGCGCACCGCCGCCGCGGGCATCCGGGTGGTTAGATGGTGGCGTGGCGGCAGTGATCTGGTTGGTTGCGGGTGTCCTGCTCGCCGCCGCGGAAGCGGCGACGGGCGACTTCTTCCTGCTCATGCTCGCCGGCGGTGCGCTCGCCACGGCCGGGGTGAGCGCCGTGACGGACTTTCCGGTGTGGATCGACGCCGTGATCTTCGCGCTGGTGTCGCTGGTCCTGATCCTCGGTGTCCGGCCGGCCCTGCTGCGGCGATTCGCGACGCCACCGGTGTTGCCGACCAACACGGCCGCCCTGCCGGGCAAGCACGCGCTGGTGCTCGAAGAGGTGTCCGAGCATCAGGGCCAGGTGAAACTGGGCGGTGAGGTGTGGACCGCCCGCCCGCTCGACCACACCGAGGTGTATCCGCCGGGTACCACCGTCACGGTCATGGAGATCGACGGCGCGACCGCCGTCGTGTGGCGGGGACCGTAGACGCCGGGATCTGCAGGCACTCTGTACGGACAAACGCAGGAGGGGATTGGGGATGGCCGCACTGATCGTGCTGGCGGTGATCGTCGTACTCGTGGTGATCGTGGTGGCGAAGTCCGTCGCGCTGGTGCCGCAGGCCGAGGCCGCGGTGATCGAGCGTCTCGGCCGCTACCAGCGCACGGTGTCCGGACAGCTCACGCTGCTGGTGCCGTTCGTCGACAAGATCCGCGCGAAGGTCGACCTGCGGGAACGGGTGGTCTCGTTCCCGCCGCAGCCGGTGATCACCCAGGACAACCTGACGCTCAACATCGACACCGTCGTGTACTTCCAGGTGACGAACCCGCAGGCCGCGGTGTACGAGATCAACAACTACATCGTCGGTGTCGAACAGCTGACCACCACCACGCTGCGCAACGTGGTCGGCGGGATGACCCTGGAGGAGACGCTGACCTCCCGCGACTCGATCAACGGCCAGTTGCGCGGGGTGCTCGACGAGGCCACCGGCCGGTGGGGTCTGCGGGTGGCGCGGGTGGAGCTCAAGAGCATCGATCCGCCGCCGTCGATCCAGGAGTCGATGGAGAAGCAGATGAAGGCGGACCGCGAGAAGCGCGCGATGATCCTCACCGCCGAGGGCAGCCGCGAGTCCGCGATCAAGACCGCCGAGGGCGCCAAGCAGAGCCAGATCCTGGCGGCCGAGGGTGCCAAGCAGGCCGCCATCCTGACCGCCGAGGGCGAGCGGCAGTCCCGGATCCTGCGCGCGCAGGGTGAACGCGCCGCGAAGTACCTGCAGGCGCAGGGGCAGGCGAAGGCGATCGAGAAGGTGTTCGCCGCCATCAAGTCCGGCAAGCCGACACCGGAACTGCTTGCCTACCAATACCTTCAGACCCTTCCGCAGATGGCGCAGGGTGATGCGAACAAGGTGTGGCTGGTGCCGAGCGACTTCGGCGACGCGCTCAAGGGTTTCGCGAAGACCCTCGGCGCGCCCGGCGAGGACGGGGTGTTCCGCTACGAGCCCAGCGCCGAGGAACCGGTCGCGCCGGTGGACGACTCCGACGAGGTCGCGGACTGGTTCGAGTCCAAGACGGACCCGTCGGTCGCGAAGGCCGTCGCGGCCGCGGAAGCCGTGGCGCGCACGCCGGTCGAGACGTCGCTGATCCCCGAGCACGAGCTGCCCGGCGCACCCGGCCAGCACACGTTGCCGACACCGCCGCTGCCGGAGGGGGAGCAGCAGCTCTAGGCGATCAGCGGCCTGGGCCAGGGCCGGTCAAGGTTCACGGATCGACTGGAGTTGTTCCGGTTCCGGGGCGTGACGAGCGCAGCTCGTCGAGGGTCTGCTCCGGACCGGCGGGCACGCCGAGCCGGGCATCGATCACGAGCCCGACGACCCCGATCCCGAGGCAGAGCGCCGACACCGCGAGCAGCGCGGGGGAGGTCCCGCCCCCGATCGCGTCGCCGAGCACCACCACGCCGATCGTGCCGGGGATGATGCCGACGATCGTCGCCAGGATGTACGGAACGAACCGGATCGACGACAGCGCCGCGCAGTAGTTCGTGATCGAGAACGGCATCGGAGCGATCAGCCGCAGCGATCCGACCGCGAGCCAGCCGCGCCGGGCCAGCCGGTCGTCGATCTTCTGCACCGCCGGATGGGTCAGGCGGGCGGCGACCACGTCCCGGCCGAGCGCACGCACGAGGACCAGCGCGATCGCCGCGCTCACCGTCGTCGCGGCGATCGCGATCAGGATCCCGGTGACTGCGCCGAACAGGACGCCCGCGGCGAGGGTGAACACGGTGCGGGGGACCGGGGCGACCGTCACGATCGCGTGCACCGCGAAGAACGCCAGCGGAAACGCCGGGCCCAGCGAGTCGGACCATTCGCGCATCTGGTCGATCGACGGATGCGGCACGAACAGCGCGACCGCGGCCAGCGCCGCGAGCACCACGATCAGGCCGATGGCCTTCGGGCTGCGCAGCCGGCGGACCGCCGCCGTCAGCACGACGCCGAGGCGTCGGTGTCGCGCCGGTCCGTGGCGGGGGCTCCGGCGGCACGCCGGCAGGTGACGGTGGCGACGGAGCAATCGCGGCCGGCGTGGTCGCGGACGGTGACCCGGACCACCGACACCCGCCGGCCCGCCCGCATCACCTCGGCGTCGAACACCGTCGGCCCGTCGAGCGGCACCGGGCGGAAGAAGTTGGCCCGGAGTGCCGCGGTCCGCATCGAAGGCCCGGCGGCGATGCTGCCCGCCAGGTCGAGCGCGCAGGTCTGGATTCCGCCGTGCATCATGCCGAGCACGTTCGACAGCGCCGGGTTCGCGGGCACCGTCAGCCGGGACCCGGTTCCGGTCTCCTCGATCCGGCCGCCGAGAAGGTCGAGCGGCGGCGCCGACGGGCCGTCGGCCATCGGTTCGGGTGCGGTCGCGGTGAGCACCGGACGGTTCTCGCTGACGCCGTCGACGAACGATCCCCACAGGGTTCCGGTCGCGATCAGGGTCCCCGCCGAATCGACGACGCGGGTCGAGCTGAGGCCACCGTCCTCGTCGAGGGTCTCCACCCGCGCCTCCGACGCCAGGTGGGGCCCGCGCCAGCCCGTGGTCGGGGCGAAGTCGACGGACAGGGCGGCACTGACGAGTCCGGCCCGGTCGCCGCGCCGGTGGTACAGGGTGAACCCGAGAATGTCGTCGAGCAGAACGCCGAGGGCGGCGGTGGAGTCCGGGAACCCGGCTCCGAGTGTCATGGACGACCGGTTGACGTGACCGTCCCGGACCGGCCTGCTCACCCCGAACAAGGCCTGCGGGGTCTCGTGCAGATCGGTCGCAATGGTCATGCGGTGAGGTTACCGAAGGGTAGGTGGTCCAGCGGAAAGGGCCCGACGGCACCGGGCTAGCATCACAGGCGGAATGACCATGTCCGAATACCGAGAGGAAGCTGACACCGTGTCACAAGCTCCAGTGCCACGCGCTTCACAGACCGAGGAAGCTGCCCGCGACTACGCGGCGTGGCAGCAAGCGGTGGCTGCGGTGCTCGCGAAGGCCCGCAAGGTCGACGTTTCCGAGCTGCCGGCCGACCCGGAACACCTCCTCGACACCACCACGTACGACGGTGTCACCGTCACCCCGCTGTACACCCGGCGCGAGGAAACCCCCGAGGCCCCGCTGCCCGGTGTGTTCCCGTTCGTCCGTGGTCGCGACGCGCACCGCGACGTGAACAGCGGCTGGAAGGTCAGCGCCGCGTTCGGCGCGGGCGAGAACGATCCGAAGCTGGTCAACGAGGCCGTCCTCGACGGACTCGAGAACGGTGTCAGCGCGATCTGGCTGAGTGTCGGCGGCGCCGGGCTGTCCGCCGACACCCTCGGTGTCGCGCTGGACGGCGTGCTGCTCGACCTCGCGCCGCTGACGCTGGACGCGGGCGCCGACGTCGCCGCGGTCGCCGAACGGCTCTACGCGCTGATCGACGAGCGCGCCGCCGCCGGTGACGGCGTCGCCGACCGGTCCGCGATCACCGTCGGCCTCGGCGCCTCCCCGCTCACCGACGGGTTCGCCGGTACCGACGGTGTCGACCTCGCTGCGGCGGTCGCGCTCGCCGCCGCCGCCACGGCGCGCCCCGAGACCGTCCGCGCGATCACCGTGGACGGCACCGCCTTCCACAACGCCGGTGCCTCGGACGCCGAGGAGCTCGGCGCCGCCGTCGCGGCCGGACTCGAATACCTTCGTGCGCTTGCCGGATCGGACGTCACGATCTCGAAGGCGTTGGGGCAGATCGAGTTCCGCTTCGCCGCCACCGACGACCAGTTCCAGACCATCGCCAAGCTCCGTGCCGGCCGCCGCCTGTGGGCGCGCGTCGCGCAGGTGTGCGGCGCCGGCGAGTTCGGTGGCGCCCCGCAGCACGCGGTGACCTCCGCCGCGATGATGGCGCAGCGCGACCCCTGGGTGAACATGCTGCGCACCACCCTCGCGGCCTTCGGTGCCGGTGTCGGCGGCGCCGACGCGGTGACGGTGCTGCCGTTCGACGTCGCGGTGCCCGAGGGCACCCTCGACACCTCCAAGTCGTTCGCCGCCCGCATCGCCCGCAACACGCAGTTGCTGCTGCTCGAGGAGTCGAACCTCGGCCGCGTGCTCGATCCGGGCGCCGGCTCCTGGTACGTCGAGGACCTCACCGGGCAGGTCGCGGCCAAGGCGTGGGAGTTCGTCCAGCAGATCGAGGCCGCAGGCGGGTACACCGCCGCGCTCGAGTCCGGCGTGATCGCCGACCGCATCGGTGCCACCCGGGCCAAGCGCGACTCCGACATCGCACACCGCAAGACCGCGGTCACCGGTGTCAACGAGTTCCCGAACCTCGCCGAGGCCCCGCTGGCCGAGGGCCCCGCACCGCTCGAGGGCGTCGCCCGCTACGGCGCGGCCTTCGAGGCGCTGCGCGACCGCTCCGACCGGTTCCTCGCCGAGCGCGGCCACCGGCCCAAGGTGCTGCTCGCGGCGCTCGGCCCGGTCGCCGAGCACAACGGCCGCACCACGTTCGCCGCGAACCTGCTCGCCTCCGGCGGCATCGAGGCGGTGAACCCCGGCACCCTCGATCTGGCGACCGTCGCCGGGGTCGTGGCGGAGTCCGAGACCACCATCGCGGTGCTCTGCGGCACCGACAAGCGGTACGGCACCGACGGGGTGCCCGCGGTCGACGCGTTGCGCGCCGCAGGCATCGAGACCGTCCTGCTGGCCGGACCGGAGAAGACGTTCGCCGACGCGCAGGGCGCGGACCGGCCGGACGGCTTCCTGACCGCTCGTATTGACGCAGTGTCGGCCCTGACCGGTCTGCTCGACACCCTGGGAGCGAAATGAGCATCAAGCACACGATCGGCAGCTTCGCCGACGTGCCGCTGACCGACCCGGACTTCCCGGCGCCCGCGGCGCCGACCGCGGCCGACGTCACCGCGCACATCGAGGAAGCGGCACAGGCGAACAACTACGAGGCCGACCAGGTGGTCTGGTCGACGCCCGAGGGCATCGACGTCAAGCCGGTGTACACGAAGGCCGACCGGGACGCCGCCGAGGCGTCGGGCTACCCGCTCGACAGCTTCCCGGGTGCCGCTCCGTTCCTGCGTGGGCCGTACCCCACGATGTACGTCAACCAGCCGTGGACGATCCGTCAGTACGCCGGCTTCTCCACCGCCGCCGAGTCCAATGCCTTCTACCGGCGCAACCTTGCGTCCGGCCAGAAGGGCCTGTCGGTCGCGTTCGACCTCGCGACGCACCGCGGCTACGACTCGGACCACCCGCGCGTGCAGGGTGACGTCGGCATGGCCGGTGTCGCGATCGACTCGATCCTCGACATGCGGCAGCTCTTCGACGGCATCGACCTGTCTCAGGTGTCGGTGTCGATGACCATGAACGGCGCGGTGCTGCCGATCCTGGCGCTGTACGTCGTCGCCGCGGAGGAGCAGGGCGTCACGCCCGAGCAGCTGGCCGGAACCATTCAGAACGACATTCTGAAGGAGTTCATGGTCCGCAACACCTACATCTACCCGCCGAAGCCGTCGATGCGGATCATCTCGGACATCTTCGCCTACACCAGCGCGAAGATGCCGAAGTTCAACTCGATCTCCATCTCCGGCTACCACATCCAGGAAGCCGGTGCGACCGCCGACCTGGAGCTGGCGTACACCCTCGCCGACGGTGTGGAGTACATCCGCGCCGGACTCGACGCGGGCATGGACATCGACAAGTTCGCGCCGCGACTGTCGTTCTTCTGGGCGATCGGCATGAACTTCTTCATGGAGGTCGCCAAGCTGCGCGCCGGGCGTCTGCTGTGGAGCGAGCTGGTCGCGAAGTTCGACCCGAAGAGCGCCAAGTCGCTGTCGCTGCGCACCCACTCGCAGACCTCCGGCTGGTCGCTGACCGCGCAGGACGTGTTCAACAACGTCGCGCGCACCTGCGTCGAGGCGATGGCCGCGACCCAGGGCCACACCCAGTCGCTGCACACCAATGCGCTCGACGAGGCGATCGCGCTGCCGACCGACTTCTCGGCCCGCATCGCGCGCAACACCCAGCTGCTGCTGCAGCAGGAGTCCGGCACCACCCGGCCGATCGACCCGTGGGGCGGCTCGCACTACGTCGAGTGGCTCACCAACGAGCTGGCCAACCGGGCACGCGCGCACATCGCGGAGGTCGAGGAGGCCGGCGGTATGGCGCAGGCCATTTCCGAGGGCATCCCGAAGCTGCGCATCGAGGAGGCCGCGGCCCGCACCCAGGCCCGCATCGACTCGGGTCGGCAGCCGCTGATCGGCGTCAACAAGTACGTGCCGGACGAGCCGGACAGCATCGAGGTGCTCAAGGTCGACAACACCAAGGTGCGTGCCGAGCAGCTGGCGAAGCTGCAGCAGCTGCGCACCGATCGGGACGAGGCGGCCACGCAGGCCGCGCTCGCCGAGCTGACCCGCGCCGCCGCCGCGACCGAGGGCGGCATGGAGAACAACCTGCTCGCCCTGGCCGTGAACGCGGCCCGCGCCAAGGCCACCGTCGGGGAGATCTCCGACGCGCTGGAGAAGGTGTACGGGCGCCACCAGGCCGAGATCCGGACCATCAGCGGGGTGTACCGGGACGAGGCCGGAAAGTCGGAGAACATTTCCACGGCAACCGAACTCGTCGAGAAGTTCGCGGAGGCCGAGGGTCGCCGTCCGCGAATCCTCGTCGCGAAGATGGGTCAGGACGGTCACGACCGAGGCCAGAAGGTGATCTCCACCGGGTTCGCCGACCTCGGATTCGACGTCGACGTGGGACCGCTGTTCCAGACCCCCGAGGAGGTCGCCCAGCAGGCGGCCGACGCCGACGTGCACATCGTCGGTGTCTCCTCCCTCGCCGCAGGCCACCTCACCCTGGTGCCTGCGCTGCGGGAGGCACTCGCGGAGGTCGGCCGCCCCGACATCATGGTCGTGGTCGGCGGCGTCATCCCGCCCGGTGACTTCGACGAGCTGTACGAGGCGGGCGCCGCGGCGATCTTCCCGCCCGGTACGGTCCTCGCGGACGCGGCGGTCGGGCTGCTGACCAAGCTGTCGGATCAGTTGGGACACTGATCGGATTGGCGCCGGTTAAGCGTCCACCGCTGGACTTGACCGCCCTCGGCGATGCGGTGCTGGCGGGCCGGCGGGGGGAGATCGCGAAGGCGATCACCCTCGTCGAGTCCACCCGCACCGACCACCGGGAGCAGGCGCAGCAGCTGCTGCTGCGCCTGCTCCCGCACGCCGGTGGCGCTATCCGTGTCGGCATCACCGGTGTTCCCGGGGTCGGCAAGTCCACCACCATCGAGGCCCTCGGGATGTACCTGATCTCGTTGGGGCACAAGGTCGCCGTCCTCGCGGTCGACCCGTCGTCCACGCGGACCGGCGGCTCGATCCTCGGCGACAAGACCCGGATGCAGAACCTGTCGGTCGAGCCGAACGCGTTCATCCGGCCGTCGCCGACATCGGGCACGCTGGGCGGTGTCGCGAAGGCGACCCGCGAGACGATGGTGCTGATCGAGGCCGCCGGCTACGACGTGATCCTCGTCGAGACCGTCGGCGTCGGGCAGTCCGAGGTGACGGTCGCGAACATGGTCGACACGTTCACCTTCCTTACCCTGGCCCGCACCGGGGACCAGTTGCAGGGCATCAAGAAGGGCGTTCTCGAACTCGCGGACATCGTCACCGTCAACAAGGCCGACGGCAAGCACGAGCGGGAGGCCAAGGCCGCGGCCCGCGAGCTGGCCGGGGCGCTGCGGCTGATCTACCCGCACGACGCGCTGTGGAAGCCCCCTGTGCTGACGATGAGCGCACTCGAGAACGTCGGCGTCGACAAGTTCTGGGACGAGGTGCTGCGGCACCGGAAGGTCCTCGGCGACGCGGGCGAACTCGAACGCAAACGCCACCAGCAGCAGGTGGACTGGACGTGGTCGATGGTCCACGACCAGCTGCTGCGCCGCCTCGACACCGATCCGGCCGTCAAGGCCATCCGCGGCGACGTGGAACAGCAGGTGCGGGACGGGTCGTTGACCGCTGCCCTCGCCGCGCACCGCATCCTCGAGGCGTTCGACAGGTAGCGGCTGCGCCACCTGCATCGAGCGCAGGCTCCGCTCCGCGGACCGCGCGCGATCTTCACCCGGCCGGTTGAAACGGTCGTTGCAACACCGCTGATCCTGGAAGGCGTTGCAGATGGTGTAGATCGGTCGGCCCGGCGTCAGAACAGGCGCGGTTGAGGTTCCGGCAGTGCCGCAATGAAGACGCGTCGACGGTGGAGGTCGGGGCGCGGCCGCGGTGGCCTACTTGACGCCAAAAGGTGGATCGTGGCGTCCGGCTGGGGGCGACCCCGCCGGACGCCACCACGGTCGGGACGGTCTCTGTTGCTCAAGGACCGCGAGACGATTTCGAACCGCTGCAGGCCGGAAAGGCGCAAACCGAGATCGCAGACGCGGTGGGGCGGTCCCGGTTGACGATGATCCGGGAGCCCGCCAGGAGCACGACTAAGCGTGGCTACATCGCTTCGACCGCGCACCGGGTAGCGCAGGAACGGGCGAAACGCCCGAAACCTGCGACGCTGGCCACCCACAGGGCTCGCCTCCCACGCCAAATATCGGTTGCCGGTGCGGTGGATGTCGTCGACGTGCGAGGCTTCGCCTTCTCGTGAGCCAGTGGGGCCGAGACGTCTGGGTGCTGGAGCTGCTCTGCGAGTGCGGGTACCGGCCCTCCGTCATCCGGCCGGTACCCACTGTGAGTGGGGCGCAGTGCAGTGTTGAGTGTGGTCGGGCCCCTGCACCCTGGTTGGTGCAGGTCTGGCAGGTGGCGTCAGCGCGGCAGGTACTGAGCGATGACTGGTCAAGTATCCGCTGCTGACGCGTGTGACGCTGGAAGGTTGACCAGATCAGGCCGGGGATCAGGGCTGGTCTGGTATCCCTTCGGCGTGGAAGGCGCGCATAGCGCCATCATTCAGCAACCAATCAGAGAGACGCTCGCGGCGGCCGACCAGACCTCGGATGTCATCGAGAGTGACTGCGTATATGAGACCGATACCCTTCGTCTGAATACTCTTTAGCCGCTCTACGAAGGTTTTGTAATAGCCAGCAGAGGAGACGAAGATTCCGATCTTTACGATGGACTTGCGATCATCGATCTTGGACTCGAAAGTTCTAAGGTCGGCAACACCCACGGGCGACTTCCAGTTCTTGCACTCCACAAAAATGTAGGGGCTGTTCTGCGATGTCCAGAACGGGGCTGGCAGATTGTTCCTCAGCACGAGGTCGATCTCTTCCTCCCGGGTGCTGAAGTTCTTTTCGGTCACTGTCAGCTGAGGCGCTTCGGTCTGCAAGAGTGATTCCATGAGACGTTCCAGCGCGTCTCCTCGAGCCTTTGATGAGCTCTTCGCTCGGTCCTGATTGAGTTCGTCCAGTTGCCTCAATGCTGTAGCTGCCTGTCCGAACCAGTAGTGAGGTCCGAGGCGCGTTTCGAAGTCAGCCAGAGCGCCGAATAGCACCCCGAGGTTCCGTGCGTAGCTCGCGATTCCGCCACCAGTCGCGCTCCAGTAGCCGTCGATAAAATCCTCTGTCTCGTCTTTAGTGTGCATATCGAATTCGGCGATGCCCTCGGTGAGTACGTAGCGAACGCCTGTATCGGCTGGAAGGTGCTGGAGCAGCACAGCCACCAGCATGGGCCAGGCAACGAGTCGTGCCTCGCGAAAGAGAACGGCGATGGTCTCGACAGCACGGGCTACGGGCAGAGGTGGATACCCAGCATTCTCCGCTGCTTGAATCGCGTCGTCTAAGGTCGTAAAGGTCACCTCTAAGGGCTCGTCGTAGAGGAGGTCCTTGAATACGAGGACCTCCTCTTGATTCGAATCGAGCCACTGCGCAGAGAGAATCGCCCCAAGTGACGAGAGATCCTCCTCCGGGGAAGAGGATCTCTCGGTCATAAGTCGTTCATCTACGCTTTTCAGAGCCTCGGCCGCGGCTTCGGATTCGTCCTCAGCGGATCGGTATGCACGTGCCGCGTACATCCCTCTAAGCGCGGCTTCAGAAAACGATCCGTCCCGGACCGCGGTGTACGCAGCAACACTCGCATCCCACCCAAGACCTTGCTCCTCGAGATTCTGAAGCACTTCTCCGGCTGTGCTCTCAAACATCACATCGGTTGGTCTCCCGTGTGATACTTCCGAGAACTGAATGTCGAGGTCGTCGCGAGTGAACAAGAACCGTGGAAGGTCTCCGGTCTGCTTGCGGTACTCCACGACCGTCCGGTCCCCAACATCGACGTATGTATCAAATCCCATAGGTCCTGACTGTAATCAGGCGGAACTGATCGGTCGGGCCAGTTCAATCGGGCGTTGCAACACCGCTGATCCTGGAAGGGGTTGCAGATGGTGTGGATCGGTCGGCCGCCGGCGTCAGGACAGGCGAGTCAGCGCTGCAGCGCGGTTTCGATCAGGTCGTGGCCGAGGTCGAAGCGGATGCCGTCCGGGTTCGTCAGACCCGGTCCGCGGTACCAGGATTCGTCCGCCTCCGGGTGCGGGCCGACCAGTCCGACGCGGCCGTTGCCGTACGGCGTGACCACCGCGGCAACCGTGTCGTTGGGATAGCGGGCCAGGACCGTGGCTCCGACGGCGGAGAAGTCGCCATCGGCGACCCGAAACGTCGCGCCGTCCTGGAAGTACATGTGCCGCCGCTGATCCCGCCAGGTCACCTCGACGATCGCGTCCTCGGTGTCGTCGACGGTCGCGCCGTCCGTGCCGATGTACTGCCGCACCCGGCCGGGGAACAGGCCGTACCCGGGGTCTCCTCCCGCCAGATAGGCTCCGAGACAGAACCCGAGATAGGTGCCGCCGCCGGACACCCAGTCCCGGAGCGCAGGCGCGTACGAGCGGGTGTGCCGCCAGGCGGACTTCAGCGTTCCGCCGCCCGGTTGCGCATACACCACCGCACCGGCGAGGGATTCGGCGGTGACGTCGATGTTCTCGTCGGGGCCCGCGTACACCGGCCGCAGCGGGGTCGGTGCCGACTCGAGCAGGCTCGCCACCGACTCCGCGCACCCCGAACAGGTCGCGGGACCCCGGTAGACGAGGGCGACCGGGCGGTCGTCCTCGAGCCAGCGGGGCAGGGTCACGGCGGCGGTCGCGCCGACCGCGCCGACACCGACCGCGCCGAGCAGCAGCCGGCGCCGGCTGACGGGGCTCACGACTGCGCCTGCCGGGCACTGGCACGCGCTTCGACGATGCGCCGGACCCGGGTGGTGATCGACCGGACGAGACCCTCCAGCGGTCCGCGGCCGGCCGTGGCCCGCCACGCGACCGCGGCGACCGCCATGACGAGCAGCTGGCGCAGGTAGCCGTCCCACGGTCCGTACACGTCGAAGTCGGAGTTGACGAACATGATGTGCCCGACGTACGCGGTGAGCGACATGGTCCCGATCGCGACGACCGGGGCCGTGACGATCCGAACGACGCGCAGCGCCGCGCCTCCGACGTGGAACAGCAGCAGACACAACCCCAGCACCAGCAGGGAACTGCCGGTCGTGGACATCAGGTCGAAGGTGGTTCCGGTGTGCGGTGCCGACACCGTCAGCCACCACCCCGAATCGGTCGGCACCCAGCCGTCGGACCCGAACGCGAGGATTTCGTCGACGATGTCGGCGCCGGACGCCTCGACGAGGCGGTCCAGGCCCTCGAACGGGTGCAGGAACATCCACGAGATCACCGACGCCGCGAGCACGAGCGCCGCCCCGACCCCGGCGAGAGTGGCGGCGATGCGCGGCGACCGCAGGTCGAGCCGCCCGATCACGAGGCCGGCGCAGACGTACGTCATCCACACCAGTGCGGGGAACTCGCCGGTGAACAGCAGGTCCGCGACCGTGGCGAAGGGTTTGTGCAGCAATGTCTCCCACGACAGCTGGCGGGTGAGGCCCTCGGACAGGTGTGGGCGCACCAGCTGGCTCACCACCGGCATCAGCAGCGCGTTCGCCGCCCCGATCACCGCGACGGTGCGGGTGCTCAGGAAGATCAGCGGGATCGCGAGCAGGAACATCACGCCGTAGTAGCCCAGGATCACCACCCCGTAGTCGATGTTCGTGTAGCCGAGGGTGAGGCCGATCGCCCCGATCACGGCGGCGCGGGCGGCGATGCCGGCGGACATGCCGTACGCGCGCGGGCCGGGACGCTGCCGGGCGCGTCCGGACAGGAAGGCGATCGACACGCCGGCCAGGACGGCGAAGATCGCCGCGGCGTGCCCCGCCGAGATCCGGTAGATCAGCGTCGGCTGGTCGTCGTCGCCGTAGGGGATCAGCGAGTGCACGGCCACCATCCCGATGACGGCGATGCCGCGGGCGAGGTCGACACCGGTCAGCCGGTACGGACGGGTGCGGGTGCCGCGCGTCTCGGCGGCGGTCGTGGTCTGCGTGCTCATCGGGTCATCACCGCATCGATCAGGTCGAGGCCGGCGGCGGTGCCGACGTCGGCGGGGGTGGGCAGTCCGGAATCGGTGAACCAGGCGGCGTCCGCTTCGGGGTGGGGGCCGACGACTCCCACGCGGCCTTCGCCGAAACGGGCGGTCAGGGCGGCGACCTCGCCGTTCGCGTACGCGGCGAGCACGTGCATCCCGGGAGGGAAATGGGGCGGCAGCGCGAAGGTCGGCCCGTCCTGGAAGTACATCGGCTGGGGTCGTCCCCGCCAGCGCACGTCGACGACTCTGGCCTCGGTGCCGGGAACCTCGGACCGTGCCGTGGCGATGTACTGGTCGGTGTCGCCGGGCAGCAGGTCGAAACCGGGGGTGGCGCCGGCGAGGTAGCCGCCGAGGCAGAACCCGAGGTACCGGCCCCCGCCGCGGACGTAGTCCCGGACGACGGGACGGTGCCGGCGCATGCGGCGCCAGGCCGGGACCAGCTCGTCGCCGCCGGGCTGGGCGTACACGGCCGCGCACCCGAGGACCTCCGGGGTGAGGTGGAGGTACTCGCGCGGGCCGACGTAGTGCACGTCGAAGTTCCAGCGACTCCGCTGCAGGAGCGCGGCAACCGACTCGGCGCTGCCGGGCAGGGTGGCGCCGCGGCCGCGGTACACGAGGGCGAGGGGGCGGTGCCGGGAGTACCTCACGCGGGCACCGCCTGTGCCGGAATGCCTTCCCAGCGGGTGTCGGCGGGCAGTTCGTCGCCCTTCATCAGCAGCGACAGCGCTCCGAGTTCGGCGTGCGGCCCGACGATCGCGTCGTAGAGCACCACCGCGCGGGTGCCGACGGTCGCTCCGGCGCCGACGGTGACCGTCGACATCTTCATCACTCGGTCCTCGAAGAGATGGGTCTGCAGCGACACCCCGGCGCCGATCTCCGCGTCGTCCCCGACCCGCACGAGGTCGAACTCGGTGAGGTAGGTGGTGCCGATCCACACCCGTTTGCCCATCCCGGCCCCGAACCAGCGCAGGATCATCGGCAGGAAGGGGGTCCCGGTGAGCTGGTTGAGCAGCACCGGCACGGCGGCGGATTCGTACATGCCGGTCGCGAACTCGGAGCGGCGGACGAACTTGGCCCAGAGCGGCTCCACCCGCGGACGGTAGCTGCCGACCAGGTTGCTCTTCACCGCCGCGGCGAAGAGCACCACGCCGAGCGCGGTCAACAGGGCGAGCCCGGGCGCGGCCAGGATGGTCCAGGTCAGGGTGCTGCTGCGGGCGATCAGCGACAGGCCGAGCAGGTAGAAGTACAGGCTGACGCCGATCACCGTGGGCGGCAGCACGATCCGGAAGAACTCGATCCACCACCGGTGCGCGACGACGGAACTGCTGGGCGCGAACGTCTCCTGCTCGGAGTACTCGCCACTGTCCTGCCGGGCGGGCAGGTAGAACGCCGGGTTCCCCAGCCACGACGTGTCGGGCGGTACGCCCTCCGCGGGCGGCACGGTGAGCACGCCGACGAGGGAGCCGTCACCCGTGCGCATGCCACTGGGCAGGACCGCGGCGTTGCCGATGAACGCCCGGGTGCCGACCTCGGTGGGTGCGAACGTCATCCGGCCGTTGCAGTACGTGCTGCCGCCGAGACTGGCCATGTCGGCGACGAAGCTCTCCTCGCCGATGGTGAGCAGGTCGGGGTCGATGTGCGAGACGGTGGAGACCTCGGCGCCGCGACCGACCCGGGCACCGAGGACGCGCAGCCACGGCACGGTGTACAGCGTCGCGTACAGCGTGTTCGTGTAGAGCAGGCTCATCTCGAACAGTTTGTCGGTGACCCACTTCTTGACGCCGAGGGTCGACGCGGCGGGGAAGGTGCCGACCGGTAGCGACGGCAGGATCAGCTTCTTGCCGAGCGCGACCACCGCGCACACGCTCGCCACGTAGACCGCGCCGGATGCCAGAGTGGCGAGCAGTGACGCGATCATGCCGTATTCGAGCAGCACCGCCCACACCAGCACGAGGCTGGGCACGATGGTCGCGATGGCCAGTGCCTCGAGGGTGACGACGCCGAAGGCGGTCAGCAGCAACGTCATCGGGGCCCAGCCGGGCGCGGGCTCGTCGGCGGCCATCGCCTCGACCCGCGGGTCGAGGGTGCGGACGCGCTGCGGCGGCGATCCGGTCCACCGTGTGCCGGGCGGGAGAGAGGCGCCGTCGGCGAGCACCGACTGGTCGCCGAGCATCGCTCCGTCACCGACGGCGGCCCCCGGGTCCAGGACGCAGTTGGCGGCGACGTAGGCATGGTCGCCGACCGAGATCGGGGCGACGACCACCTCGCCGCCGGCCACCCGCCACGGCCGGATGTCGGTGTTGGTCCCGATCGACGCGCCGGCGCCGATGTCCACGAGCGCAGGGAACGAGACGATGGACGTCCCGATGTGGGTGTCGGAGCCCACCCGCGCTCCCAGCGCGCGCAGGAACGGGGCCATCAGCGGTGACCCGCTGAGCACCGGCATCGGCGCCAGCATCATCAGGTGGTCGACCATCCACAGCCGCAGATAGGTTGCGCCCCAGAGCCGGTAGCGGCCGGGTCGGATGCCGGCGGACAGCGGTCTGATCGCGATGACGGGCAGCACCCAGCGCACGCCGAGATAGGAGGGGATGGTTGCGATCAGCAGGTCGACGAGCGCGTCGAACGACGGCTGGCCGTCGTGCGCCCGGTAGACGATGGAGACCGGGATGGTGACGACCAGCAGCACCACCAGGACGAACAGTGCCTGGACCGTGCCGGCGCGGCGGACGGCGGCGTTGCCGATCGGTTCGCGGCCGGCGCGTTCGACAGGCGGGATCGGGGGTGGGGGACCGCCTCCCGTCGCGTGCGGGCCCACGCCCGGTGGTAGGGCCCCGGCCATCGCGCGGATCGTGGGATTCGCGTACACGTCCCGGATGCCGGCGCTCGGATGCAGTCCGCTCTCTCGCAACCGGGTGACCAGTTGCGCGGCGGCGAGGGAGTGGCCACCGAGTTCGGTGAAGAAGTCGGCTTCGACGGACACCTCGCCGGCAGGAAGGCCGAGCAGGTCGGCCCACAGTCCACGCAGGTCGTGTTCGACGTCGGTACCCGCGGCGACGACCGGGCCACTGGGGCCCGACAGCCGGCGCCCGGTCGGCGCGGGCAGGCGAGGGCGGTCGACCTTGCCGCTGGGCATCATGGGCAGCTCGTCGACGATGTCGATGAACGTCGGGACCATATAGTCGGGCAGTCGCCGGGAGGTTTCCGCGTCGAGCCGTGCGAGGAGGGCGGCGACGGCCAAGGGGCCCGCGTCCGTGCCCGGCATCAGCACCACCCAGGAGGCGAGCTGCTCGACGTCGGCGACCGTCACCAGCGACACCACGGCGCTGGCGACGTCCTCGTCGACGAGGAGCACGCTCTCGATCTCACCGAGATCGACTCGGTGACCGCGGATCTTGACCTCGCTGTCCGCGCGGCCGAGATACTCGATCTCGCCGTACTCGGTCCAGCGCGCGAGGTCACCGGTCCGGTAGATCCGGCCGGCGATGCCGCTCTCCGGAAGGTCGAGAAACTTGTCCGCCGTCAGATCGGGGCGCCCGATGTAGCCGCGTGCGACCCCGGGGCCGCCGATGCAGAGCTCACCGACCTCGCCGTCCGGGACGACGCGTCGGTCCTCGTCGAGGATGACGCACGAATAGGTCGGCAGCGGGACACCGATCGTGACCGGGCGGCCGGGAACCAGCTCGCACCAGGTGGCGGTGACGGTGGCCTCGGTGGGGCCGTACGTGTTCAGGATCCGGCGCCCCGGGCGGCCCCACCGCTCGACGAGTTCGCGGGGGCATGCCTCGCCGCCGACGAGAATGTTGCGCAGCAGTGGTAATTCGCGCGGAATCGTCGCGAGCAGCGTCGGAACGCAGTAGAGCACCGTGACGCCGTTGCCTTCGAGGAAGTCCGCCAGTTCACCGCCGAGGCGACCGGCGCCGGTCGGCCCGGCGACCAGGGTGGCGCCCACCGCCCACGTCGGCCAGATCTCCTCGATGGAGAAGTCGAAGGAGATCGTCATGCCCTGGTAGACGCGGTCGGTCGGTTGCACGTCGTAGACGGTGGGCACGATGTCGAGGAAGTTGCAGATGCTGGACTGCGCGACCTCCACACCCTTCGGTCGCCCCGTCGAACCCGATGTGTAGATGATGTAGGCGGCCGGATCGCGGTGTGCCACCTCGAAAGTCGGGCGGGTGACCGGCTGGGTGGCGATCAGGTCCGCCTCGCCGTCGATCTCCGTCCACGGGACGCCGAGCGGTTCGAGAAGGCCGGCGAACGACGCGCTGGTCAGGACGAGGTCGACGCCCGCGTCATGGGTGATGTAGTCGACGCGGTCGGCGGGGGAGGCCGGGTCGATCGGGACGAACGCGGCGCCCGCCTTGAGCACGGCGAGCAGGGCGACATAGGTGTGCGGTGAACGCTCGAGCAGGATCGCGACCCGTGCGCCGACGCCCGCGCCCACGTTGATCAGGTGGTGCGCCAGCTGGTTCGCTCGCCATTCGAGATCGGCGTAGGTGAATGCGGCTTCCTCACAGAGGAGGGCGGTCGCGTGCGGGGTCCGGTCACAGGCCGTTTCGAAGACGTGCTCGAGGCGGCGCGGCCGGGTGCCGGTGCCGTGAGTGTGGTCCGCTGACGGGTGCGTCTGCGCGCCTGACATCGACATCCTTCGGAGCTAATTACTGGCTAATTGACTTTCGAGTGCCACAGTCAATCACGCTCCCGAAATTTCTGGACGATTGTCCATGACGGCGGGTCGGGCCGCGACGGCGGGGTCCGGAAATGACCTTTTTGTTCCGTTCGTGCTGGACATTTCGGCGATTCTCGCCCCGGGAATCCTGGGCGGCGGGGGTGGTGTGCGACATCCTTCGGTGCACGTCGTTCGGGATATTTCACCCTCGGGTTCACCCGTTCTTCCTGTTAGGAAGTGGCGGCGGTCACAGTCGGGTGCGCGCGCATGGGAGGGCCGCTGGACACCCGGAGGCTAATCCGGACACCGTGGGCGCGGTGTTGACCGCCCTGGTGGGGTCCCGCGGGCTGCCGACTGTCGACGCTCGTCGTCGACATTCGGCTGTACGCTGCCCGGCCGGAAGCTCGCGCGAGAGCGGGTGCCCGCGCCGGAGTCCGCGTCGGCGCAGACGGACCGGACCGAGGCGAAGGTCGAGCTGATCGCGTTGTGTGCTGGCCTTCTACGGTGCGGGCTGTGGCACCGGCGCCGCGGTTGCGTCGTAGCCGGTCAGGAACGGTTGCAGGAAGGGCACTTCCGAGAGCCGGTCGAACGGCCACGGCAGCGGCGCGCGGGTCGGCGTCGTGGTGGCCGGCAGCGGGGTCGAAGTGGTCGGGGCCGGCGGTGTGGTCGTCGTCGTGGGCGACGGGGCGACGGCGACGGGTGCGGTCGTCGTGGGTGCGGGCACGGCAGGGGCGGTGACCTGGGGTGCGACCGGTGCGACCGGCGCAGGAGCCGGAGTGGCGGGCGCGGCGGGTGTGGTGGTGATCGGTGCCGCGACGGTCGTCGGTGCCGGGACGGCAGTGGTCGTCGGTGCCGGGACGGCGGTGGTCGTCGGGGCGGTCGTGGTAGTCGTTGCCGGCGGGGTCGTGGTGGCGGTCTTGTTGCCGCGCACGGTGGTTTCGATCAGGTCGTACGCGAGCTGCGGGTTCACCGCACCGTCCGGGGACAGCCCGTCGTCGACGAACCAGCTCTTGTCGGCCTCGATGTGCGGGCCCACGACGCCGACCCGGCCCTTGCCGTAGTCGGTGGCGAGCGCGGCCACCTCGCCACCCTTGTACGTGCCGAGGATGGTGGCGCCGTGCCCGGCGTTGAGCTCGAAGGCCGGCGGATCCTGGAAGTAGGTCGTGTACTCGGTTCCCCGCCAGACGATCGTCGACCGCGCGGGCTTGGTGTCCCACACCGTCGCGCCGCGCTTCGCGCTGTACTGGGAGGTGTCACCGGGCAGCAGGTTGTACCCCGGTGTGGCACCGGCCAGATAGCCGCCGACGCAGAAGCCGAGATAGTTGCCGCCGGCCGCGATCCAGTTCTTGATCAGCGTGGAGTACGGCTTCATCGCCTTCCACGCGGTGCTCAGGCTCGGTCCGCCGGGCTGGGCGAAGACGGTGGCGCGGGCCAGGGTGGCCGCGGTGATCGGGGTGTCGTTCGGGCCGACGTATTCGATCCGGAACTTGGACGGTGAGTTGCGCAGCACCACGGCAACGGATTCCGCGGTGCCCGGCACCGACGCCGGACCCCGGTACACCAGCGCGAGCGGCTGGGCCGGTGGGACCGGCGTGGTGGTCTGGGCGGCGGCCAGCACCGGCACGCCCAGCAGAGCCAGCACCACGGCCAGGACCACAAGTACCCGTCGGTGATTGCGCATGGCACCCCGCTCTGTTCTCTCGTCGCTCGCTGTCGGCGAGAACCGACGGCGCGGTTGACATTACAATGATGCGATCAGATATCCGCCGTTTGACACAGGCGGGACCCGATGCGGTCGATCAGGTCGTCGAAGAACGCCTCGGGATCGGTGTCCACCGCGATGTCGGCGTTCGGTGCACGTCCCCACATGCCGTGCCAGTCGGCGACCGTGCAGCCGCGGGTCAGCGTCCCGATGAGTTCGACGTCCACGGTCGCGGGTCTGGTCGTCGCTCGGGCCGGGTCGAGGGCGAGGGCCGCCGCGAACGGATCGTGCATGTGCGCCAGAAATCCCTGCCCGTGGTCGCGGTGGAACTCCAGGTAGAAGCGGATGGCATCGGACAGCGCGCGGAGGACGGGATTGGCTGTACGCGAGCGTGTTCCGGGAGGATCCTGCTCGGTGATCAGCTCGACCGGCGTGCTGCCTGCGGCCTCGGCGAGCCGGCGTAGATGGGTCGGTCGCATCTCGATGGTCTCGGTGATGTCGAGCGGGCACACCAGAGGCCTGCGGTCGGGCGGTGCCGCGCTGAACGCGTCGAACACCACCTTCGCGGCCTCGGGGTCGACGGAGATGTTCCACTCCGCCTTCGGTGTCGTGTTCCCGGGATGGTTGAACGCGCCACCCATGACGACCAGCCGGTTCAACA
This sequence comes from Rhodococcus sp. NPDC003348, assembly GCF_053589375.1. NCBI lineage: Bacteria > Bacillati > Actinomycetota > Actinomycetes > Mycobacteriales > Nocardiaceae > Rhodococcus > Rhodococcus sp. NPDC003348. Next base: position 71,718 of record NZ_JBSFRT010000011.1, on the reverse strand, counting down.
GCAGCGGCAGTTCGGGCTCCATCCGCAGCGCCAGCGCGAGATTGGTCATCGGTCCGGTCACCAGGCCCGTCACCTCACCGGGGCGCGAGCGGGCGATCTCGACCCACGCGGTGGCCGAGTCACGCTGGGCGAGCGCGCGTGTCGACGGTGGCAGCACCGCGTAGCCGAGCCCCTGTGGTCCATGGGTGTCCTCGGTGGTGCGCAGGTCGTCGGTCAGCGGCACCGGTGAACCCAGCGTCACCTCGATGTCGGGCCTGCCGCACAGGTCCAGCCAGGCCAGATTGTTCGCAGCGACCTGTGCGGTGGGCACATTGCCCGCCGTGCTCGCTACGGAGAGGATCTCGGCATCCGGACTGGCGACCAGGTACAGCAGTGCAAGAGCGTCGTCGATCCCGGTGTCGACGTCGACGAACAGGGGAGTCGGCGCCACGTCAGTCCTCGATTCGCGTCGTCGGGTCGTGCCGGACGGGGAAGTTGACGGAGCGGGCGATGAAGCACGTCTCGTGCGAACGCCGGTGCAGGTCCGCGACCGCCGCGATCACGTCCCCCGCGTCCCCGGAACTGCGCGCGACGACCACCTCGGGGCGAAGGGTGACGGACGTGAACTGCCCCGCCCCGCCCGCCTCTTCGACCATGGTTCCGGTCGGACGGTCGGTGTACTCCGTGACGACGATGCCGTCCGCGGCGGCAAGGCCGAGAAACCAGAGCATGTGGCATTCGGAGATGGACGCGACGAGCAGTTCCTCGGGGTTCCAGCGTCCTGGGTCACCACGAAATGCCGGATCCGAACTGGCGAGGACCGGCGGTTTGCCGTCTGCGGCGACATGATGGTCCCTGCTGTACTTCGTCGGGGACGAAGTACCCGAGCCGAGATTCCCGGTCCACGTCACCTCGAGGCCGTAATGGTGTTCACGCACGGACAGATCCTCTCACCCCCCTCAAACCCAGTGCGGCGCATCGGCACCCCAGTCGTGAGCCGGGAACGGGTACTCGGCACGTCCGGGAAGTGCGGGACGCGCAGAGGTGATCGCGCCGTGGGTGACGGTCGCGGCCGCGCCGGGCGCGAGTGGCGCCGGAGGCTGCTCCACCCGCCCCGGAGCGCCGAGGAGGGAGTGAGCGGTTCGTGCCAGCGAGACCGAAACCGAACGCCCCAGGCCGTCGCCGACCCGCAGCGCCACTGCGTCGACGATGCCCGCCGCCAGCAGGTAGCCGCTCGCATGATCGAGGGCCTGGACCGGTAGCGCGCCTGGACGCTCACCGCCCTCGACGAGCGCAATTCCCGACGCGGCCTGCACGATCGAGTCGAAGCCGCGTCGCCGAGCCCACGGGCCGCTCGTGCCCCATGCACTCACCGACCCGTGCACCAGTCCCGGCCGCTCCGTCAGCCCGAACCGGTCGAGCGCGCCCGGGCGATAGCCGGTGACGAGCACGTCCGCGGTCTCGAGCAGTGCGCGCATCGCGAACAACTCCTCGTCGAGCGTCAGGTCGAGCAGCGTCGTCCGCTTGCCCTGCCCGGTGTCACGGTGCTGCCAGTCGATCTCGTGCAGGTGGGGCGAATCGACGCGCAGCACCTGGGCGCCGAGAAAGGCCAGCGCGCGGGCTGCGACCGGACCGGCGAGCACCCGCGTCAGGTCGAGTACCCGCAGGCCCGCAAGCGGGCGGGTGGGGTCGGCGACCGACAGCACCGCGCCCTCGTGCCATCCGTCCGCTGTCGTCATCGTCACCAGCGGCCCGCGCGCAGCCTCCAGTCCCTGTGGGTGCGTGGCCCATTCGTCCTCGCTGCGAACCCGAGCCGCAACCGCGTCCGCCTCGGTGCACCGGTCCTCGACCTCCTGCGCGGTCAGTTCACCGACCCGGGTCGACAGCATGCCCGGATCGGCGTCGGCAGGAAGGTCGAGTGCCGCGAGCAGCCGCAGCCGATGGTGCGGATAGTTCGCGTGCGTGCGGACCCACCCGTCCGACGCCGCGAAGAACCCCGACATCGGCGCGAACCCGGCGACGGGCTGCCCGTCGATCCGCAGCACCTTCTCGCCCGCGAACGACGCCGCGATCCGTTCGGAATCGAGAAACCACGGATGCGGCTCACGGCCACGGGCCACGAGCAACCGATTCACCGCCGACGCGAGCGCACCGACCGAACCCGACGCCAGCGCGGTCGTCGGCAGCCGGGACGTCAGGAACCCCGACGGCGCCGGATGGTGCACCCACCCCGGATCCGAGGACAGGGCGCACCCGCGCTCGTACTCGTCGTGGAACCGCTGCGCTGACGCCACATCTGCACCGTACCCCGCGCTCTACGATGGCCCGATGATCTCAGGTGCGAAGCGCAGCGGAGCCACCCGTCACGCCGACCGGAAGTCCACCGGTACCGCGACGGTCGCCGCGGCGGCCTTCGGCGTCGTCGCAGTCGTCCACCTCGTCGCCCAGCTGGCCGGGGCAGGCACGGTGGACCGGATCAGTCAGTACCTGCTGATGCCGCTGCTGGCGGCGACGCTCGCGCTGTCGACCGATGCTCCGCGTTCGCGGCTCGTGCGCACGACGCTGCTGGCACTGGGCTTTTCCTGGCTCGGTGACTCCGCCCCGTCCTTCTTCGACGGCGACACCGCGTTCCTGGTGATGATCGGCTTCTTCCTGCTCGCGCAGATCGCCTACATCGTCGCATTCTGGCCGTATCGGTCCCGGGCACTCGCGACCCGCCCCGCCCTCGCGGCATGCGCCGTCGCGATCGTGCTGCTGGTCGTCGCATGCGCCCCCGGCGCCGGGGTTCTGCTGGCGCCGGCGCTGGTCTACGGACTGTGTCTGGGCTCGATGGCGGTGCTCGCCACCGGGCTCGGCCGCATCGCCGCGTGGGGCGGCGCACTGTTCCTGCTGTCCGACTCGATGATCGCGCTCGGCGCGTTCGCGGACTGGTTCAACCCACCCGCCAAGGGTTTCTGGGTCATGCTCACCTACATAGCGGGGCAGACGCTGTTGGTCGCTGGTGTCCTGTCCGTCGACCGCGCGGCCCGAGCGATCACGCCCCCGGACGGTGATGTCGGCGCCGGAGCGACTACGTCCTCCGGACGGTGATCTCGAACCCGGCGTCGCGTAGCCGCTCCACCAGGCGGTCGCCGATCGCCGTCGCGGGTGTGAGCACGCCGGCCGCGTCCGGCAGTGCGCCCCGGTCCAGGGCCAGGGCGAGGGCGGACTCGCCCAGCATGACCGCGGTGGCCGCGTACCCGGGGTCACCCTGCGCCCGGATCCGCGACACGTACCGGGCGCCCGTGGTCGTGGTCGTGTGGACGTCGCTGGTGAAATGCCCTGTCCTCCGCGTCTTCTCGCTCGGGCCCTCGCCCGGCTTCGGCAGCACCCGGTCGAGCGCCCAACGGGTCGGGGGAAACGACAGTCCGGCGATCAGCGCGCCGAGGCCGGCGGCGACTCCCGCCGCGAGCACCGGCGACAGGGGAGACGTGCCGACACTCATCACCTCCCGATACCGGAACGTGCGCCCGTACGCCCAGTCCCGCAACGCATTGCTGCGCCGCACCACCCGGGTGTTCGTCGATCCCATGACGAACGGCGCCGTCACGCCCTTCAGATCCGGCGAGATGTCCGAGCCCTTGACCAGTTCGGTGTCGGGCTGACGGCCCAGGTCCGGTTCCGCGGCCACCTCGGGGCTCAGTGAATACGGTTGCAGCGCAATCGAACGGGCCCGCTTGTCGGACTTCACGGTGTCGACGAGGGTGCGCATCGAGTCAATGGTGCCGCCGCTCACGCCGCCGCGCAGCGATGCCACCAGCGTCGTGTCGGTGAGGGTGCCTTCTCCGTCCGCGGCCACCTGTTCGTGCAGCACGTGCACCCCGAGGTCGGATGGGATCGAGTCGTACCCGCAGGCGTGCACGATCCTGGCGCCGGTCCCCGCGGCGACGTCGTGGAACCGGTCGATCGACTCGCGCGCGAACAGCACTTCGCCGGACAGGTCGGCGTAGTCGGTGCCCGCCTCGGCGCAGGCACGGACCAGGTCGATGCCGTACTTGGCGTAGGGGCCGACCGTGGTGACCACGACATGGGTGGCGTTCGCCAGTGCCGTCAGTGAGTCCGCGTCGTCGGCGGACGCGATCAGCAGCGGCCACTCCGCCGCCCCGGGCAGGCCCTCACGGACCCGCACGAGCCGTTCGCGGGACCGGCCGGCCAACCCGATCCGGGTGCCGGCGGGGGCGTGTCGGGCGAGGTACTCGGCGGTGAGCCTGCCGACGAAGCCGGTGGCGCCGTAGACGACGACGTCGAGGTCGCGGGTGCGGGTCATGGGCCGACACTACTCGGAGGTAGGTGGTGCCGGGCTCAATCCCAGGTGTGGACGGGCGACGCCGAATGCATGCGATCGAGGTAGTCGGAGAGCATCGAGCTGAGTGCCGCGTCCCGGCTTTCGCCCGCGTTCTCCCGCGCCGCCACCGCCGCGCGCTGCCAGTTCGCGCCGTTGCGGCGGCCGCGGCAGCGTTCCTCGACGATTCCCAGATAGGTGTCGCGGACATCGGGCGCGACCCCGAGGGCGTCCAGACCGTCGTGTGCCAACGGCAGGAGTGTCTGCAACACCAGTTCGTGCGGGGCGACCGCGCCGATGTCGGGCCAGAACAGGCGCGCCTCGAACCCACGCCGTGCGCCGGCCTGGAGATTGGCGGCGGCCGCCTCGAACGGCATGCGCGACCACGAGGGGCGTTCCGCATGCGCCAGCGAGTGCACCGCGCCGTAGTAGAAGGCCGCGTCAGCGACGGTGTCGCGGACGGTGGGACCGCACGGCAGCACCCGATTCTCGAGGCGCAGATGGTGGTCGGTGGCGGTGGTGTCGTAGATCGGGCGGTTCCAGCGATAGATCGTCCCGTTGTGCATGCGCAGTTCGGCAAGTTCGGGGGTGCCCCCGGCGGCGACCACGGCGCGGGGTTCCTCGTCCGTGCACTCCGGGAGCAGGGCCGGGAAGTACCGGGAGTTCTCCTCGAACAGATCGAAGATCGACGAGATCCACCGCTCTCCGAACCAGACCCGCGGACGCACACCCTGATTCTTCAGCTCCAGCGGACGGGTGTCGGTCGCCTGCTCGAACAGCGGGATGCGGGTCTCGTGCCACAGCGCCCGGCCGACGAAGAACGGGGAGTTCGCGGCGATCGCCACCTGCACTCCCGCCAGCATCTGCGCCGAGTTCCAGTGGGCACCGAATTCGCTGGGCGAGACCTGCAGGTGGAGTTGGGTGGACGTGCATGCGGCCTCCGCGAGGATCGTGTCGGTCACCGTCGCGAGGCGCTCGGTGTCCTGACGGCCCGGCAGCGGCACCCCCGTGATGTCGAGTTCGATGTCCTCCCCGCGGGCCGCGAGGATCTGCTGGGCGAGCGCCGTGTACCGCGGGTCCGACGACATCCACCGCTGGTCGAGGTGCCGCTTGCGCAGGGTCGGCAGGATGCCGATCATCGCCAGCCGGCCTCCACCGGCGCGGGCCCGCTCGTTGGCCTGGTTCAGTGTGGTCCGCAGTTCGTCCTCGAGCTCCGCCAGATTGGTGCCGTCGAGCCGGCGCGGAGCGACGTTGACCTCGATGTTGAACTGCCCGAGCTCGGTCTGGTACGCCGGATCGGCGATGGCGTCGAGCACGGATGCGTTCACCATCGCCGGCTCCCTGTGGGTGTCGACGAGATTCAGTTCGAGTTCGAGTCCCACGGTCGGTTCGCCGTCGGGCGCCTGCTCACCGGCCAGCAGATCCGCGAGGGCATCGAGGCAGTTGTGCACCTTCTCGCGGAACACCTGCCGGTCCTTGCGGGTGAACACCACACGGGTGACCTCGCGGCCCATGCGCGTCTCCCTCGGTCGACATCACATGTCGAATCCAAGTATTCCCGAGGGGGCGCCGCGATGCGCGGTGATGCCATCTCGGCGGCGGGCCGCCCGAGATCACCAGGGTGAGGGTACGAAGTCCTTGAGGAAGCAGCCGTACAGGTCCACGCCGGCCTCGCCCTGCACGATCGGGTCGTAGACCCGTGCCGCGCCGTCGACGAGGTCGAGGGGTGCGTGGAAGCCCTCCTCCGCGAGCCGCAGCTTGGTGTAGTGCGGGCGCTCGTCGGTGATCCATCCGGTGTCGACGGCGGTCATCAGGATGCCGTCCTGCTCGAGCATCTCCTTCGCGCTGGTGCGCGTGAGCATGTTGAGTGCGGCCTTGGCCATGTTGGTGTGCGGATGGCCGGGGCCCTTGTACTGGCGCGAGAACTGGCCCTCCATCGCGGAGACGTTCACCACGTACTTGCGGCGTGCGGGTGACGCGGCCATCGCGGGTCGCAGACGGTCGACGAGGATGAACGGCGCCACCGAGTTGCACAGCTGGACCTCGAGCAGCTCGATCGGGTCGACCTCGCCGACCGCCTGCACCCAGCTGTTGGTGTGCGCGAGGTCGGGCACCAGGCCGCCCGCGTCGATCGCGATTCCCTGCGAAATGCGTTCGGGGGTGGCCGATCCCGCGACCAGGGCCAGTTCGCTGACCTGGTGGACGATGGACTGCGTCGCGGCGGGCAGCGAGCTCGCCAGCGCGGCCGGGTGCGCGTCGCTCGTCTTGCCGAACGTCACGACCTCGGGCAGTTCGCCTGCCGGCAGAGGACCGGACTCCGCCTCGGCGAGCGCCGAGTACGCGCCCGGCGAGCGGCGGACGGTCTGGGCGGCGTTGTTGATCAGGATGTCGAGCGGGCCCTGCGAGGCCACGTCCTCGGTGAGCGCCACCACCTGGGCGGGGTCGCGCAGGTCGATGCCCACCACGCGCAGTCGGTGGATCCAGTCGCCGCTGTCCTCCATCGCCGTGAACCGGCGGATCGCGTCGTTCGGGAACCGGGTGGTGATCGTCAGGTGGGCGCCGTCGCGCAGCAGACGCAGCGCGATGTACATGCCGATCTTCGCGCGACCGCCGGTGAGCAGGGCGCGGCGGCCGGCCAGGTCGGTGCTCGCGTCTCGCTTGGCGTGGCTGCGGGCCGCGCACTCGGGGCACAGCTGGTGGTAGAAGGCGTCGACGACGGTGTAGCGCTGCTTGCAGATGTAGCAGGGCCGCGGCCGGATCAGGGTGCCCGCGGTGGCGCCGGCGGTCGGTGAGGAGATCAGCACGCCCGCGGTCTCGTCGTCGATCCGGTTCGGGGAACCGGTCGCCGTGGCCGCGACGACCGCACGATCGGCCGCGTTCTTGGCGTCGCGTGTCTCGATCCGCTTGCGGCGCTTGAGTCGCTTGAACATCTTGCCGCTCGCGCGTTGCAGTGCGATCGAGTCGGGGTGCTCGGCGTCGAGTTCACCCGCAGCGGCGAGGACCTTCAGACAGGTCTCCAGGTCGGCGGGGTCGATACCGGTCGTCGGTTGTGCCATCGGTGTGGTGCTCAGTCCTGAATCTCGTCACCCCGGCGGGCCGGGCAGTCTGTCCGTGCAGTCGTCGCCCGAGTCTACCGACCGCCTCGCGACCAGCCGATTCGGCCGTGTCACGGGTGGTGACATCCGGTCCGGGCGCGAGGAGGATTGCCGGTGTCGGGGGAGTGGGATCGGTCGGGGGATCGTCGGGCCGGGCCGGCCCGACCGGACGAAAGGCCAGCATCATGGACAAGTCGGAACGGCGGCCGTCCACCGGATTGGCGACGATCGTGACCGCGGCCACCGTCGTACCAGTGGAGCGACCTGTACAGAAGGACGGACCGTACCTGCCCGAACTGACGGACCTGGACCAGTTGGTCCGGGTACCCGAGACACGCCGGGACTTCAACGTGTCCGGCTCGGGGGTCACCGTCGCGATCCTCGACACCGGGCTGCGGGCGACCCACGCCGATTTCTCGGGGCGGGTGCTGGCGGGGCACAACTGCACGGGCGGTGACCCGGACGACACCGGGGACCGGTACGGGCACGGCACGAGTGTCGGAGGGATCGCGTGCGCGGGCCGCATTCACACGGGGGTCGCCCCGAACGCCCGGATCGTGCCGGTGAAGGTGCTCGGTGACGACGGCGGCGGCACGCTGGCGCACGTGCGGGACGGACTGGAATGGGTGCTCGGGCACTGGGCCCAGCTGGGCATCTCGGCGCTGTGCATGCCGTTCGGCACCGCCGACAACCGGACCAGTGACACCGACCTCGCCGGCGACGAGATCGGTTCGCTGCTGCAGCAACTGACCGAGCGCGGCGTCGCCTGCGTGGTCGGGTCGGGTAACGAGTACTACGCGCACGGCGGCGTGCAGGGCATGAGCTACCCGGCGATCATCCGGCACTGTCTGAGCGTCGGTGCGGTCTACGACGCGGACGAGGGGCCGTTCCGCTACCCGGACGGGGCGAAGGCGTTCTCGACGGCGCCGGACCGGATCACCCCGTACTCACAGCGGCTGCACCACAAGATCGGCGGGCCGTGCGCGACCGACCTGTTCGCGCCGGGGTCGCCGGTGACCTCCACCGGGGTGCGCAACGACACCGGGGAGTCGCTGCAGTACGGCACCAGCCGGGCCGCGGCCGTCACCACCGGAGTGATCCTGCTCCTGCAGTCGTACTACCTCCGTGCCACGGGAGAGTTGCCGACGGTGGCGGACGTCAAACGCTGGCTGTTGCGTGGGGCGACCGTCATATACGACGGCGACGACGAACACGACAACGTCGCGCACACGGGTCTGACGTTCTCACGGCTCAGCGCGCCCGGGGCGCTGTTCGCATGCGCGAAGGAACTGGCGATGCACGAACTCACGTCGGCGCAGAGGATGTGAGCACTCCACGAAATCACTCCACGAAATCGCAAGGGCGACAACGAGAAAAACCCCGGACCGTGGTCCGGGGTTCTTCTCGTCTGTCTCAACTCAGAGTGCGCGAGGGGGGACTTGAACCCCCACGTCCATTAGTAGGACACTAGCACCTCAAGCTAGCGCGTCTGCCATTCCGCCACTCGCGCTTGCACACTCTTTGTTTCGCTCGCCGCTCTCGCTGCGTGCTGGAAAAGATTAACCCAGGCAGACCCAAACACCAAAATCGCCCTGTTTCCGCAGGTGAAAGGGGGTGTCCGACGATCATCGACGCGATATTCGGTGACCGCCGGTGGTAGGAAAGGGTGGTGCCCCACATCGACAACCCGATCAATTCGGGGGAATCCGCCCGCAACAGCCCCGAACCGACCGCCCGCAGTCGTGCAGAGAACGAGGTCGTGGATCTCGTCAGCGCGCTGATCCGTTTCGACACGTCGAACACCGGCGAACTCGCCACCACCAAGGGTGAACGCGAATGCGCCGAATGGGTGGCCCGCAAACTCGAGGAGGTCGGGTACGAGACGGTCTACGTCGAGTCCGGGCAGCCGGGACGAGGCAACGTCTTCGCGCGACTGCCCGGTGCCGACCGCAGCCGCGGGGCGCTGATGATCCACGGCCACCTCGACGTCGTTCCCGCCGAACCGGCCGACTGGAGCGTGCACCCCTTCTCCGGCGCCGTCGAGGACGGGTACGTGTGGGGCCGGGGTGCCGTCGACATGAAGGACATGGTCGGGATGACCCTGGCGCTGGCGCGCCAGTTCAAGGCGGAGGGCACGGTGCCGCCTCGGGACCTGGTGTTCGCCTTCCTGGCCGACGAGGAGGCCGGAGGCACCTGGGGATCGCAGTGGCTGGTGAAGAACCGGCCCGATCTGTTCGAGGGCGTCACCGAGGCGGTCGGCGAGGTCGGCGGCTTCTCGCTGTCGGTGCCGCGCCCGGACGGCAGCGACGCCCGCCTGTACCTGGTGGAGACCGCCGAGAAGGGACTGGGCTGGATGCGGTTGACCGCGAAGGCCCGCGCCGGCCACGGCTCGTTCCTGCACGAGGACAATGCGGTGACGATCCTCGCCGAGGCGGTCGCCCGGCTCGGCAAGCACACCTTCCCGCTGGTGGTGCCCGACTCGGTTGCGGAATTCCTCGCCGCCGTCGGTACCGAGAGCGGGCTGGAATTCGATCCGGGTGCGGCGGATCTCGACACCGCACTCGGGAAGCTCGGCAGCATCTCCCGGATCATCGGCGCCACCCTGCGCGACACCGCGAACCCGACCATGCTCGACGCCGGTTACAAGGCGAACGTCATCCCGCAGACCGCGACCGCCGTGGTGGACTGCCGGGTGCTGCCGGGCCGGCAGGCCGCGTTCGAGCGCGAGGTCGACGAGCTGATCGGTCCGGACGTGACCCGGGAGTGGATCACCAAACTCGATTCGTACGAGACCACCTTCGACGGGCACCTCGTCGACGCCATGAACGCCGCGATCCTCGCGCACGACCCGAACGGCCGCACGGTGCCGTACATGCTGTCCGCGGGAACCGATGCAAAGGCGTTCGCCACGTTGGGGATTCGCTGCTTCGGGTTCGCGCCGCTCCAGCTGCCGCCGGAACTGGACTTCACCGCGCTGTTCCACGGAGTCGACGAGCGGGTGCCGGTCGACGCACTAGAGTTCGGCACGCGCGTACTCGAGCACTTCCTGTTGCACAGCTGAGAACTCACGAGAGGACACCCCATGGCTCATGACCACGATCCGTACGGCCCGCTGCCGGACCTGCCGACCTTCACCCTGACGTCGGAGCAGATCACCGAGGGCGGCGAGGTGCCCGCCGATCAGCGCAGCGGCATCTTCGGGGTGCCCGGCGGCAAGGACATCTCGCCGCAGCTGTCCTGGTCGGGGTTCCCGGCGGAGACGAAGAGCTTCGTCGTCACGATGTACGACCCGGACGCCCCGACCGCGTCGGGCTTCTGGCACTGGGCGGTCGCGGACATCCCCGCCTCGGTGACCTCGCTCGCCGCGAACGCAGGCGACGACGGCGGCGCCGGACTGCCCGACGGCGCGATCACGCTGAAGAACGACGGCGGCGGCCACCGGTACCTCGGCTCGGCCCCGCCGGTCGGCCACGGCCCGCACCGCTACATCTTCGCCGTGCACGCGCTGAGCGTGGAGAAGGTCGACGGCCTGACCACCGACTCGACGCCGGCCTTCCTCGGCTTCAACCTGTTCAGCCACGCGATCGCCCGCGCTACCCTGACGGCCACCTTCGGCCGCTGACCCCCGGCCGGGGCCGCGCGCCGACCTTCGTCGGTCCCCCCGAGGCGGAAGGGCACCTTTGTTCGGTCAGATCGAACGAAGGTGCCCTTCCGCCGTCAGGGGGTGCATCGTCCGGGCGTGAGGCGCCCGGGGGTGCGTGGTGGGTGCAGGTCAGGCGCGGGTGGCGGCACCGACGGCGTCGGCGAGCGAGGCGTAGCCGCCCTCCCGGACCTTCCGGGCCAGACCCTTGTGAATCTTCTTCATCCAGAACGGGCCGCCGTAGATGAAGCCGGTGTACCCCTGGATCAGCGAGGCGCCTGCCAGGATCCGTTCCCACGCCTGATCGACGGTCTCGATGCCGCCGACCGAGATCAACGCGAGCCGATCCCCGACCCGGGCGTACAGCCGGCGCAGCACCTCGACCGACCGGTCCGCGACCGGTGCGCCGGAGATGCCGCCGGCACCGAGAGCCGACACCTCGTCGGCGGGGGTGCGCAGGCCGTCCCGCGAGATGGTGGTGTTGGTGGCGACGATGCCCGCCAGTCCGAGCTCGACGGCGAGGTCCGCAACCGCGTCGATGTCCTCGTCGGACAGATCCGGAGCGATCTTCACCAGTACAGGCACCTCCACGCTGGCGAGAACCGCGGCGAGGATCGGTCGCAGCGATTCCACCGCCTGCAGGTCCCGCAGGCCGGGGGTGTTCGGGGAACTGACGTTCACGACCAGGAAGTCGGCGAGCGGGCCGAGCAGGCGGGCGCTGGTGGCGTAGTCGTCGGCGGCTCCTTCCGCGGGCACCACCTTCGTCTTGCCGATGTTCGCGCCGATCGGCAGTGCCGTGTGGCGGCGTCGCAGCTGATTCGCCGCGTCACCCGCACCGTGGTTGTTGAAGCCCATCCGGTTCAGGAGCGCGCGGTCCGCGGGCAGCCGGAAGAGGCGCGGCGCCGGGTTGCCGGGCTGGGCCTGCGCGGTGACGGTGCCGACCTCGGCGTACCCGAATCCCAGGGCGCCCCAGGTGTTCACGCCGGTGGCATTCTTGTCGAACCCGGCGGCCAGGCCGAGCGGGGCGGGGAAGTCGACGCCGAACACCCGCGTGCGCAGCACCGGGTCCGGCACGGTGAGCACGCGCGCCACCAGGGAGCGCAGCGGCCCGAAGAACGTCACCGCCCGCATCGCCCCGAAGGCGAGGTGGTGCACCCGTTCCGGCGAGATGAGGAACAGCAGGCGCAGCAGCAGGTTGTACACGGAAGATCTCTCCTCGATGGTCGCGGAGCGGGAGTCGGAGTCGGAGTCGGGGCTCAGTGGCCGGCGACGTCGATGCGCTGCACGCCGTCCCCGGTGGCCGAGGCGACGAACACGGTCCCGGTGTCGGAGTCGACGGCCACCGAATTCGGCTGGCGGACGGTCGGATAGCGGTGCTTCTCCACCGGAATTCCGGTGGACAGGTCGAATCCGATGACCTCGTTGGTGCCGGTGACGGTGACCCACACCAGTCCGGACTTCTCGTCCACCGCCACTGCGTACGGCGAGTTCGCGACGGGGTAGCGCTGGTGCATCATCAGCGGGTCCATGGTGAACGACAGCAGTTCGCCGCCGGTGGTGTCGGTGACGATCACGCGGCCGAATCCGTCGGTGACCAGGTTGGTGGCACCCTCGCCGGCGCGCAGCGCCATGCCCCGCTTGCCGTTGGCCAGATCGATCTCGGTCAGCGACGTCTGCCGCCGGTCGAGGGCGCTGAGCTCGGCCCCGGTCAGCCCGAGCGCGTCCACCGACACCAGGCCGTCGACCCGATGCGTCACGCTGCCCGCCGAATCCAGTTCGAGCACTTCGCCGTCCGCGGTTCCGACCGCCACGCGGCCCTCGCCGAGCAGCGCCGCCGATCGGACCTCCGCGTCGACCGGGATGGTGGAGACCGTGCCGTCGGACAGGTTCACGGTCGACACCCCGCGGCCCGAGGGGACCGCGACGACGCCGTCGCGCGGGGCGGACAGCGACGCCACCCCGCCGGGCAGCGTCACGTCGCGGCGCGGGAAGTCGGACATCGTGCCGGGGGGCATCCCGGGGACGGTCGCGGGTACGAGGATCAGCCCGCGGGCGTCGGGTGTGAGCATGGCCACGGTGTCGCTGGTCGGGTCGAACACGGTCGCCGCGACGGCGGTGCCGAGCGTGATCACCCCGCCGGCGGGAGTGTTCGACACCGCCGGGGACACGGCGGCGGTGGCCGCGTCGATGGTCTGGATCTTGTCGTTGCCGCTGTCCGTGGAACAGCCGGTGACCAGCAGTAACAACGCTCCCGACAGTACGGTCGCGGTGCGTGCGCGGTGTCCCGGCATCTTTCGTCTCCTCAGGGTGCTGCGTCGACTGGCGGCGTTCGGGTGAACGATGTTCCCGTCCAGCATTCCCGATCGCCGCCGACTTCCCGAATCCGCATGGCCCTTTCGGGCGGGGGGCGGGCCGATCGGTGTCAGGCGGGCCCGCGTCGTGGGAGGACGAGCTGCGCACCCGTTCGCGGATGGGCGAGCACCTCGACGGGGTGGCCGTACACCCGTCCGAGCAGGTCCTCGGCCAGAACGTCCCGGGGTGTGCCGAACGCGGCGAGACCGCCGTCGGCGAGGACCGCGACGGTGTCGGCATAGGCGGCGGCCAACGCCAGGTCGTGCAGCACCACCACCACCGCGGCCCCGGCCCGCGCGCGGTCGGCGGCGAGGTGCATCACCGCCTCCTGATGGCCGAGGTCCAGGGCGGCGGTCGGCTCGTCGAGGAGCAGGGTCGCGGTCCGCTGCGCGAGGACGCGCGCCAGGGCGACGCGGGCCTTCTCGCCGCCGGACAGTGCCGCGAAGGGGCGGTCCGCGAACCGCTCGACGTCACAGGTGGCCATCGCTTCGGTGACGGCGGCATCGTCCTCGTCGCGCAGCGTGGTGCGGGCCCACGGGGTGCGGCCCATCCGGACCACCTCACGGGCGGTGAAGGAGAAGCCGACGGTGTGCTGCTGGGGGAGTACCGCGCGGTGCCGGGCCATCTCGGGTCGGTTCCACTCGCCGAGCGGTCGTCCGTCGAGCTCGACGTGACCGGACGCGACGTCCGTGTCCGCGGACAGGGCGGCGAGCAGGGTGGACTTGCCCGCCCCGTTGGGGCCGACCAACGCGAGCACCTCACCGGCCCGCACGTCCAGGGTCACCGACTCGAGAACGCGACGGCCGCCGCGGTCGACGCTGACGTCCACCGCCCGCATCGTCACCGCGCCCGGTGCGGGCCACTCGGGCGCGGGCAGGTCGCGGGCCAGCAGTTCCCGCACACGGGCGGACAGGTTCATGCCCAGCCTCCCTGCTGCCTGCGGGTGCGGCGGAGCATCCAGAAGAAGAACGGTCCACCGATGAGGGACGTCAGCATGCCCAGGGGCAGGTCGGCGTTGGGGACCAGGGTGCGGGCGCCGAGATCGGCGGCGAGCAGCACGATCGCGCCGCACAGCACGCTGGCGGGGATCAGCAGCCGGTGCCCGGGACCGACGATCATCCGCATCAGGTGAGGAACCACCAGGCCGACGAACAGGATGATGCCGGTGAACGCGACCGACGCCGACACCAGCAGCGCGACGACCAGGACCGCCACCTGCCGCAGCCGCTCGACGTTCACCCCGAGGTGGGCGGCCGCGGACTCGCCGAGCGCGAGCAGATCCAGTTTGTGGGCGAGCAGCATCGTGACCGCGATGCCGATGACGGCCATCGGCGTGACCACCGCGACCGCTTCCCAGGTGGCGCCGTTGAGGCTGCCGAGCTGCCAGAAGACGATCTGGTCGCGGGCAGCGGGATCGGCGGCGAACGTGAAGAAGGCGATCAGGCCGCCGGCGAACGCGTTGATCGCGACGCCGGTGAGCACCAGGGTGACCACCTCGGTGCGGCCCTCCGCCCGGGCCAGCAGGTACACCAGGACCGTGGTCACGAGGCCGGTGACGAACGCCGCCGCGGCGACCGCGGTACCTGCGACGAAGGCGCCACCGGTGAGGATGACGGCGCAGGCCCCGACGGCCGCACCGGACGACACCCCGATGACCCCGGGTTCGGCGAGCGGGTTGGCGAACACGCCCTGCAGCAGCGCACCGGCGCAGGCCAGGCCGGCGCCGACGACGATCGCCAGGATCACCCGGGGAAACCGGACCTGCCAGAGTGTCACCTCACCGCTGGGGTGGGCGGGCATCGGGCCGATGTCGAGACCGATCCGGTGGGCGATCGACCCGAGCACTTCGGCGGGCGAGGTCGGCACCTGACCGACACACGCGGAGATCAGCGCGAGCGCGAGCAGGCCGAGCGCCAGTGCCACCAGTACGCCCGTCGCGCGCGGGCGGCGGGACGTGCCGGTGTCGGCGGTGTCGGTGGCCGCGGTCACTGCGTGTCGGTGCCGTACACGGCGACGGCGAGGGAGTGCAGCACGTCGCCGGTACGGGGGCCGAAGCTGAGCAGCACGCCGTCCTTCATGTCGACCACCCGCTGGTTGCGGCCGGCCGGGGTCTGCGCGATGCCGGGGATCCTCGCCAGGCCGTCGAGCCCGCCGATGGAGTCCAGTCCGTTCGTCATCATGAGGAACACGTCCGGGGCCGCCGCGATCATCGCCTCGCTGGTGATCGGGGTGAACTGCTGGGTCAGCCCGGATGCGGTGCCCGCGTCGACACCTCCGAGGGCTTCGATCAGCGAGTCGGCACCGGAGCCGGGGCCGGCCAGCATGGTGATCGAGGTGCCCCGCATGTAGAGGAACGCGATCTTCGGCGCGGTGCCGTCGGTGGGGGCGAGCGCCTTCGCGGCGTCGATCTGCGCGGTGGTGCGGTCGGCGAGGGCCTTGCCCTGGTCGGGCACGCCGAGCGCCTCGGCGACGGCCTCGATCTGACCGGGCACGCCCTCGAGGGTGCGGGTGGGGTCGAAGAACACCACCGGAATCCCGGCCGCCCGCACCTGGTCCTGCACCGCCCGTGGTCCGATGCTGGTGTCGGTCAGCACGACCGTCGGGTGAAGGTTGAGGATCGCCTCCGCCGACATCGAGTGTCCGGACGGGGTGATGTCCGGCACCGCCTCGACCGCCGGGAACTTCGCGGCGGTGTCGCGGCCGACGAGCCGGTCCCCGAGGCCGAGGGCGTACACCGTCTCGGTGAGGGTGCCGTACTGGTCCGCGGCGACGATGCGACTGGTGTCGGTGACCGTGACATCGGTCCCGTCGAAGCCGCGGACGGTTACCGGCAACGTCGACTGGGCGCCCTGCGTGATCGGTGTCGGGTCGAGACTGTCGAGGGTGGCCGTGGTCCGGCCGGATTGGCCGTCGGACGCGGCGGGGTCGTCGGCCGCGGAGCAGCCTGCGGTCACCAGCGCCGCGGCGACCAGTGCGACGGCCGTGCGGATCATCGTGCGAGTGCGCAACGGGATCACTTGACCAGGTAGCTGTCGATGTCGTTCTCGAGGTCGGCGAACAGGGCCCCGTTGAGGTCGTAGGCGAGGTTGACCTCGTCGATCAGCCGCTGCTGGTCCTCGGCGGACAGCGGGGCGTCGTCGAGCTTGGCGCGGTAGTCGTCCTTGTACAGCTTGGGCTTCTCGATCCGGTCGAAGATGTAGAACCGCAGGCCGTCCGTGGTGTACCCGTAGGCGCGCTCGAGCATCCGGCGGATGATCTGACCGCCGGACAGGTCACCGAGGTAGCGGATGTAGTGGTGCGCGACGAACCCGGCGGGCCAGTCGAACGCGATCTCGTTGAGGCGGTCGACGTAGCGCTGGGTGGCGGGCAGCGCGGTGACCTGCAGGCGCCAGTCTGCGCCGACCAGGAACTCGAGGTCCGCTTCGAGGGCGTCGGTGCGGAGCAGTTCGTCACCGAGAAAAGGTGCGACCACCGGATTGTCCGCATGGGCGCGCCCGGCCTCCTCGAGCGTGCGATAGACCAGGTACGTCTGGCCGATCAGCGCGGCGTGGGCGGCGGGGGTCAGTTTGCCTGCGAGCAGTTCCCCGACGAAACGGGACTGCTCGGTGCGTCGGTGGGCCGCATCGGTCTGCGTCTTGATCCGCTCGGCGAGGCCGGGTGCGGGCGCGGTCGCGGCTGCGGTGTCGAGCGCTGTCATCACTACCCCTGTTCATGGAAAACGATGTCGAAAAAGCGGATCTCCAACAGGTTAGCCTGGCCTTGCTTCGTGGTGCTCGTGGGCGGCCCATGACGCCCAGTGCCGTGGCCGGACGACGATCACCGGACCTCCGGGGGTATTCGCGTCGTACTGCGGATACTTGTCCACCAACGCCCGGATTCCGGCGTTCCCGACCGCCGAGGTGGCGTCGACCACGTTCGCGTCGCCGTCGACACGAATCCACCACAGTCGCGTCCAGTCCTCGTCGTACCCGTCCACCAGCAGACTCACCCGGCCGGTCGACCGGATGTTGTCGAGACGGCGAAGCCGACGCGTCGACTTCGGTTTGTCGTCGACAGCCGAATACACGACGTCACCGGCGAGGGCGAACACCACCGGCACCAGGTGTGGTGCACCGTCGGCGGTCACGGTGCCGAGAGTCGCCACCCGTGCCCGCGCGAACCTGCTCTGCCGCTCCTGTTCGTGCATCCAGACCAGGCTAGAACACGCCGCGGCCGGGAGTCAGGCGCTGACGTCGTCCAGCGCCGCAGCGATGGCATCGGGCAGTTCGAGCTCCTCGGTGGCGAGCACGCCGGTGTGCTGGGCGTAGTCGCGGGCACCGACGATCGCGCTCGCGACCCCGGGCCGATCCCGCACCCACGCCAGTGCCACGGCCAGCGGAGACGCCCCCAGGCCGTCCGCCGCGGTGACCACGGCGTCCACCACCCGGGACGTCTCCTGGGTCAGGTAGCCGCTGACGTCGTCCGCGCCGGATTCCGAGGCGCCGCGGGAATCGGCGGGGATGCCGTCGCGGTACTTGCCGGTCAGAACCCCGCCCGCGAGGGGCACCGCGGCGAGCACTCCGACGCCGTGGTGCGCGGCGGCGGGCACCAGCTCGTCCTCGACGCCGCGGGCCAGCAACGAGTACTCGGCCTGCGTGGCGGTCAGGGGCGACACCGACGATGCGGTGGCCAGCTGCCAGCCCAGGTAGCCGCGCGCGCCGACGTACCGGACCCGGCCGGTGTCGACGGCGTGGGCGAGCGTGGCGGCGACCTCGTCGACCGGGGTCTGCGGATCCCATGCCGCGACCTGCCACAGGTCGAGGTGATCGGTGCCGAGTTCGCGCAGGGTCGCGTCGAGTTGCGTGAGCAGGGACCGTCGGGAACAGTCCACGCCGCCCGACCCCGGGTGAATCCCGCTGGTGCTCGAGATCACCAGATCGGTGCGGGGGATGACGTCGTCGAGCAGTTCGGCGAGGATCCGCTGCGCCGCCCCGCATCCGTAGAACGGTGACGAATCGACAAGTGTGCCACCGGCTTCGACGAACCCGAGCAATTGTGCCGCGGCCTCGTCCCCGTCGGTGTCCCGTCCCCACGACAGGGTGCCGAGACCGATCCGGGACACCCGTAGACCGCTGCGTCCGACCGTGCGCTGCTTCATTGTTCGACCACCACAAGTCCGGAAGCGTAGTGCCGCAGCGCTGCGCAGCACAGTGACTCGCCGGTCGTGCCCGCCGCGGACCCGGTCCGGCGCGCCGAGACGCTCCGCCGGTACGGTGCAGACCGTGATGCGTCGCCCAGCCACGTCGTTGGCCCCCCGATCGAAGACCTCTGCACCCGGCGACGGCGGGAGCACACGGTGATCGGGGAGTCCATGACCTGGCTGCAGGCGATCGTCCTCGGCGTGGTGCAGGGCCTGACCGAGTTCCTGCCGATCTCCTCGTCCGGCCACCTGCGGATCGTCTCGGAAGTGTTCTTCGGGGAGGACGCCGGGGCCTCGTTCACCGCCGTGACCCAACTCGGCACCGAGGCGGCCGTGCTGGTCTACTTCGCCCGCGACATCGGCCGGATCGTGATGGCCTGGGTGCGGGGTCTCCGGGATCCGGACAAGCGGGGTCACGACTACAAGATGGGCTGGTACGTCATCATCGGCACCATCCCCGTCGGCATCCTCGGGTTCCTGTTCAAGGACCAGGTGCGCACCGGTGCCCGCAACCTGTGGCTGGTCGCGACGATGCTGATCGTCTTCGCGCTGGTGATCGCCGCCGCCGAGCACTACGGCCGCAAGCAGCGGCCGATCGAGCAGCTGACCCTCAAGGACGGTGTGATCATGGGCTCGGCGCAGGCGCTGGCTCTGATCCCGGGTGTCTCCCGCTCCGGCGGCACGATCAGCGCCGGACTGTTCCTCGGCCTGACGCGAGAGGCCGCCGCGAGGTACTCGTTCCTGCTGGCTATCCCGGCGGTGACCGCGGCGGGCCTGTTCTCGCTCCCGGACGCGTTCGAGCCGGCCGGCGAAGGACTCAACGCCAGCGGTGCCCAGTTGATCGTGGCGACCGTCATCGCGTTCCTCATCGGCTACGCCACCATCGCCTGGCTGCTGCGATTCGTCGTCAACCACTCGATGTACTGGTTCGTCGGGTACCGGATCATCCTCGGCGTCGTGCTGCTGGTGTTGCTGGGCACCGGTGTCGTCGCGGCGACCTGACCCGATCCGCCCTACTCTGAATCCATGACGGTGATTCTGGTCCGGCACGGCCGGTCGACGGCAAACACGTCGGGCGTCCTAGCCGGGCGTGGTTCCGGCATCGATCTCGACGAGCTCGGCCGCGAACAGGCGGAGTCCCTCGTCGGCAGGCTCGGCGGCCTGGACGTGACCGCGATCGTGCGTTCCCCGCTGCTGCGGTGCGAACGCACGGTCGCACCGCTTGCCGACAAACTCGGGCTGATGCCGGTCGTCGACGACGCGCTCGCCGAGGTGGACTACGGGCAGTGGACCGGCCGGTCGATCAAGGAACTGCTCGACGAGCCGCTGTGGAAGGTCGTGCAGCAGCATCCGTCGGCGGCGGTGTTTCCGGACGGCGAGGGGCTCGCACAGGTCCAGGCCCGCGCGGTGGCCGCGATCCGGGCCCACGACACCCGGCTGGCCGCCGAACACGAGCGGGACGTGTTGTGGGTGGCGTGCAGCCACGGGGACGTGATCAAGTCGGTGCTCGCCGATGCGCTCGGCACGCACCTGGACGGATTCCAGCGCATCGTCACCGAACCGGCGTCGATCAGCGTGATTCGCTACACGGCGACCCGGCCGTTCGTGCTGCGGATGAACGACACCGGCGCCGACCTGTCCGGTCTGGGCGGCTCCGGTGCCGCGAAGCCGGCCGGTGTCGGAGCGTCCGAGGCCGTCCCCGGCGGCGAGGTGGGAACCGCCGGAAAGGGCGGATAATGGGACCGGGCGGAGACCGGAACACGACCCGACTGTGTGACGACCCGATCACGTGGAGGTGCTGAATGTCCCGAGCGATTCACGTCTTTCGCACCCCTGACCGCTTCGTCGCGGGCACTGTCGGTGAGCCGGGGGACCGCGCTTTCTACCTGCAGGCGGTCCACGACACCCGCGTGGTGAGCGTGCTGCTGGAGAAGCAACAGGTGCAGGTTCTCGCGGACCGGATGGGCCTGCTGCTCGACGAGGTGCACCGCCGGTTCGGCACCGCGGTCCCGCCGCACGAGGCCGAGCCCAGCGACACCAGTCCGCTGGTGATGCCGATCGACGCCGAGTTCCGGGTCGGGACGATGGGATTGGGTTGGGACTCCGACGCCGGTGCCGTCGTCGTCGAACTGCTGGCGGTGTCCGAGTCCGAGATCGACGAGTCGGTGGTGCTCGACGACGTGGAAGAGGGCCCGGACGCCGTGCGCGTGTTCCTGACTCCGGAACAGGCCCGCGAGTTCGCGGTGCGGTCCGAACGGGTGATCTCCGCGGGCCGGGCGCCCTGCCCGCTGTGCGGAGAGCCGCTGTCGCCGGAGGGGCACGTGTGCGTACGGACCAACGGCTACCGGCGGGGTGCGACCTTCGCCCGCCCCGACGACGGCGAGAGCTGACCGTTGACCACCTCGTATCCAGACACCGGAGAATCCCGTTCCGACGGCGTCGACCTGCTCGCGTCCGGTGAGCTGACGGTCCTGGGCCGGATCGTGTCGGCGAGCAACGCGACCCTGGTGTGCGAAGCGACGGCGGACGGCCGCAGTGAGCGCTGTGTCTACAAGCCGGTCCGGGGCGAGCGCCCGCTGTGGGACTTCCCGGACGGCACCCTCGCCGGCCGGGAGGTGGCGTCGTATCTGATCTCGGAGGCACTCGGCTGGGGAGTGATCCCGCGGACCATCCTGCGCGACGGCCCCTACGGGCCGGGCATGGTGCAGCACTGGGTGGAGACGCCGGATTCGGCGGGCGAGCGGGGCGAACGTCTCGACCTGGTGGACATCTGCCCGCCGGACCGGGTACCGGACGGCTGGTTCCAGGTGCTGCTCGCCTACGACGGGGAGGGTGAGGAGGTCGCGCTCATCCACGCCGACGATCCGCGGCTGCTGCGGATGGCGGTCCTCGACGTGCTGCTCAACAACGCCGACCGGAAGGGCGGGCACGCGTTGGAGGGCACCGACGGATCCGTGTACGGCGTCGACCACGGCATCTGCCTGCACACCGAGAACAAGCTGCGGACCGTGCTGTGGGGCTGGGCCGGCCAGCGGATCGGTGGGGACCTGCTCGCCGACATCGCGGGATTCGAGCAGACGCTGGGCGGTGAGCTCGCCGACCGGCTGGCCGAACACGTCACCGTCGCCGAGGTGCGGGCACTGCGCGAGCGGACGCGCGCGCTGCTCGCCGATCCGGTGATGCCGCAGCCGAGCACGCACCGGCCGATCCCGTGGCCCGCGTTCTGATCTCGCTCGTCTGACCTCGCCCATCGGGGGAGCCGGATGACGCTTCGGATAGGCTCGGCAGCATGCAGTCCTGGTCCGACATCGCCGTTCCGCCCGTACCCGGTCAGGGGCCGCCGTTGCGGCTCTACGACACCGCGGACCGCCGCGTGCGGCCCGTCACTCCGGGCCCGACGGCCACGATGTACGTGTGCGGCATCACGCCGTACGACGCCACGCATCTCGGTCACGCCGCGACATACCTCGCGTTCGACCTGGTGAACCGGATGTGGCGGGACTCCGGACACGACGTCCACTACGTGCAGAACGTCACCGACGTAGACGACCCGCTGTTCGAGCGTGCGGAGCGCGACGGTGAGGACTGGGTGGTGCTCGGGATGCGCGAGACCGCGCTGTTCCGGGAGGACATGGAAGCGCTGCGGGTGCTGCCTCCGCGCGACTACATCGGTGCCGTCGAGTCGGTGAACGAGGTCGTCGAGATGGTCGGCAAGATGCTGGCCGCAGGCGCCGCGTACGTCGTCGACGACGCCGAGTACCCGGACGTGTACTTCCGTGTCGACGCCACCGAACAGTTCGGCTACGAATCCGGCTACGACCGCGAGACGATGGAGCGCTTCTTCGCCGAACGGGGCGGCGACCCCGACCGGCCCGGCAAGCAGGACCGCCTCGACGCCCTGGTGTGGCGGGCGCAGCGACCCGGTGAGCCGTCGTGGCCGTCACCGTTCGGTGCGGGCCGGCCGGGCTGGCACGTCGAGTGCTCGGCGATCGCACTGAACCGCATCGGTTCCGGATTCGACGTCCAGGGCGGCGGCAGCGACCTGATCTTCCCGCACCACGAGTTCTCCGCCGCGCACGCGGAATCGGTTGTGTGCGAACGCAGATTCGCGCGGCACTACGTGCACACCGGCATGATCGGCCTGGACGGCGAGAAGATGTCCAAGAGCCGCGGCAACCTGGTGTTCGTCTCGAAGCTGCGTGGCGAGGGCGTCGACCCGATGGCGATCCGGCTCGGTCTGCTGTCCGGGCACTACCGGCAGGACCGGGCCTGGACCGGTGATGTGCTCGCCGCCGCCGAGGAGCGGCTCGCGCTCTGGCGGCGGGCGGCGGCGCTGCCCACCGCCCAGAACGTCCTGGACACGGTCGCCCGGCTGCGTCAGCACCTCGCCGACGATCTCGACACCCCGAAGGCGCTCGACGCGCTCGACGGCTGGGCCCGCCGGGCCGTCGATCACGGCGGCTCCGACGCCGCGGCGCCGGGCCTGTTCTCCGATGCCGTCGACGCGTTGCTGGGGGTGTCGCTGCGCTGAGGCGCCGCGGTGTCACCCGCCGCGTCCGTCGATGTGCGCCGGGTGCGCGGTCGAGAGCGCTCCCCGGGGCCGCGTCGTTCATCGTGCACGTCGTTCGTCGGACACGGCGTTTGGCGGCGCGCGCGCCGGGTAACCCGATGCCATGAAGAATGTGTGGATCGGATTGGTCATCGGAGCGCTCACCGGTGCGGTGGTGGGGGCTGTCGCCAACGCCGTGCGGGGCGCCGAACGCCGGGTCCAGGAAGCGGACTTCGGCACTCGCGCGCACGATGCGGCGACGAAGCTGGCGTCGTCCGTCGCCGAGTCCCCTGTCGGTGAGATGGGGAAGCAGGCCGGGCATCTCGTCGCCGACACCGCCCGCCGCGCGGAGAAGTTCGCGGAGGAGCACGTGCCCGTGGGCGGGAACCGTCGGGCGAACTGAGAGACCGGGTTCGGAGGACCGGCGTCGGCCCGCCGCGCGCGACTGCGGCCTCCGCTCGTCACCGGGCCGAGGCCGGGGCCGCTCGCGGTGAGACGCGGGTACTCGATCGATGCCGTGCGACGCGGGAACGGGCCGCATCATTCCGACGCGAGGAGTGGTCATGGCGAACAATCTGCGGGACAAGAGAATTGCCTTTCTGGTTGCGCCCGAAGGGGCCGAGCAGGTGGAACTGACCGAACCGTGGTCGGCGGTGTCCGACGCAGGCGCGTCACCGGTCCTGGTGTCGACCCGGCCGGGACGGGTCCGGGCCTTCCGGCATCTGGACCGCGGTGCGTCCTTTCCGGTCGACGCGGTCGCGGGCGAGGTCCCGTCGGCGGATTTCGACGCACTCGTGCTTCCGGGCGGATTGGCGAACCCCGACCACCTTCGGACCGTGTCCGAGGCGGTCGACTTCGTCCGCGGGTTCTTCGACGAGGGCAAGCCGGTGGCCGTCATCTGCCACGGACCGTGGACGCTCGTCGAGGCCGGTGTGCTGAGTGGACGCACACTGACCTCGTGGCCGAGTCTGCGGACCGACATCCGCAACGCGGGCGGCCGGTGGATCGACGAGCCGGTGGTGGTGTGCAGGCAGGCGCCGAGTGTGCTGGTCTCGAGTCGGAGGCCCGCCGATCTCCCGGACTTCTGTCGCAGCCTCGTCGAGGTCTTCGCCGCTGCGTCCGCGCCCGCCTGAACCTCCAACCAGCCTGAACTTCTACCAGCCTGAACTTTTACCCGCATGAACATCTACAGGAGGTGCAACTCATGGGAACGTGCACGACGTGTGGAAACGACTATGACAAGGTGTTCACCCTGACGATGGGGGACAGGACGGGCACGTTCGACAGCTTCGAATGTGCGATCCAGGAGATGGCGCCGGTGTGCGCGCACTGCGGGTGCCGGATCCTCGGTCACGGTGTCGAGACCGGTGGCGCCGTCTACTGCTGCGCGCACTGCGCCCGCAGGTCCGGGCACGACGAACTCGTCGATCGCGGTGCCGGCTGAGCCGACCTCAGGTGTCCGGGTGCTGCCGGTTGCTAGGCGTCCCGGTGCTTCGCGCCCGTGTCCGCGGCCCCGTGCTCGGTGGATTCGGGGTGCTCGGGTTCGCCGGATTCGTCGCCGGTCCGGAGGTCCGGATCGATCCGGTCTGCGCGTCCCCACTGGTCGTCGACCTCGGCACGCGCCTCGTCCGCGTCGGACCGGGTGGCAGCGGCCCGCTGCCGCAGGCGTTCGGATTCTGCCTGCTTCGCGTCCGCCTCGGCGCTCGCGATGCGGGCCTTGGCCGCGGTCTCGCTCGCGAGGGCTTCCTTCTCGCCGACATCGAACGACTGCTGACGCGCGTCGGCGCGGATCCGCTCGGCCTCCTCGCGCCGGCGTTCGGTCCGCCTGCGCATGAGCAGGACAACTGCCGCGGCGACGAGCAGCACCACGACGACGGCGACGACGATCCACACGATGGTTGCGGTGTTCATTTCGACTCCTCGTTTGCAGGCCCGCGACCGCGGGGCAGTTCCGAGTTCCCCGCTCGGGGGAGGTCGAAACCTCGGACGCCGCGGACACGGTGCGGACGCAGAACAGCGTGTCCGTCAAGGCTTCTCGTTCATCAGGTGTGGCCTGTTCAGGTGTGGCGTGCCCGGTAGGCGCCCTGCCCGACGGCCACCCGGCCGAGAACGAGCCCGAGCGCGAGCATGCCGGCGCCGAGTCCGAGGTGCAGCCAGTTGTCCGCGGTGTTCACGGGCACGAAGTTCGCTGCGGAGTGCTGGTCGACGAGCATCCCGTACACCCACAGCGCCAGGTACACGATGCCGCCGCCGACGAGGAACAGTCGCGCCGCCGCGGCCGTGCGTGCCATCGCGAGTCCGGCGACACCGAAGACCAGGTGCACGATGTTGTGCAGCACCGACACGGTGAACGTTCCGAACAGGGCGGCGCCCGATTCGTGTCCGGCGAACGTGAGTGCGTCGTAGTTCGTCGTGATTCCGGGGATGAAGCCGAGCACCCCGACCGCCAGGAACACCCCACCCACCACCAGCGCCGTCATCTGGATCGGTGACCGTGTCACCGTGGACTTCTCTCTTTGTGCCTGCATCGCCAATCGCCTCCTGCCTCGGGTGAGGGTGTCGGGGTACCCGAGGGTCGCAGATCCAAACCTGCGGCACCAGGCAGGGTGAGCGGCAGGCGCGGCGCCCGTCATTCGGTCGCCGTATCGCCACGAGTACCGACTCTTCGGTATCGACCCAGTCACGGACGACGAAGGCCGAGTCCCGATATCATGAACAGGCAGCCCACACGACGCCGACGTTGAAGCAACAGCATCCGCGTGAGGATTCGGATGAAGGATTTCTCATCGCCTGATCCAAGCCCAGCCGCCCTGAAACCGCAGGGGGCAGCACACCAACCGGACGGTTCGCCGGACGCGTTCCCGCTGTCGGCGGTCCAGCGGAGCGTGTGGTTCGGCCAGCAGCTCAGCCCGACGGCGCCCATCTTCATCGCGCAGTACGTGGAGCTGCACGGCGACCTGGACCTCGACCTGTTGCGTTCGGTGGCGGTCACCGCGGCCCGTGAGTTCCAGTCTCCGTTCCTTCGTCTGGTGGACACGGGCGGGGAACCGAGCCAGAGGGTCGACCACTCGATCGACACCACGATCGAGTGGTTCGACTTCCGACAGGAGACGGACCCGCTCGCGGCGGCGCACGCGTGGATCGACCACGACTACGTCACCCCGATCCAGCTGACGCGGGACCGACTGGTGGAGATGACCATCCTCCAGGTCGCAGACAGGGACTACCTGTGGTACACGCGAATTCACCACGTCGCGCTCGACGGATACAGCGGAATGACGATGGTGAACCGAATCGCGGCCCTCTACACCGCCGCGTCCACGGGCCTGGATCCGGAACCGAACCGGGCCCTCGACCTGCGTACGCTGTACGAGCTGGATCAGAAGTACCGTTCGTCGAGCCGGTTCGAGGCCGACCGCGAGTACTGGGCGGAGCACGTGCGGGGGATCGAGGCAGGCTCCACGCTCGCGCACCGGGACGGCCCGGCCGCGGCCCGTTGCCGACTCGAGAGCGCGCAACTGACCGACGCGGCGCAGGGCCGGCTGAACTCCTCCGACGCCCGAGTCGGCGCCACGCCCGCGGCACTGCTGATCGCGGGCTTCGCCTGCTACCTGTCGAGGCTGACGGGCAGCCGCGACGTCCTGGTGAACGTGCCGGTGTCCGCGCGCACCACCGCGCCGCTGCAACATTCCGGCGGCATGCTCGTCAACGTCGCCCCGCTCCGGATCACCGTCGACCCCGACGACACCGTCGCCGACCTCGTCCGGAGGGTTCAGCTGGAACTGATGGGCGCGCTGCGCCACCAGCGGTGCAGTCTCGAGGACATCCGGCGCGACGCCGGCCTCGCCGGTGCCCGGCACGGGCTGGCGGGTCCGATGGTCAACGTGATGCTCTTCCGCCAGGAGATCACGCTCGGACCGATCGTCGGCGAGTACCACATCGTGACCTCCGGACCCGTGCAGGACCTGCTGGTCAACATCTACCAGAGCGGTACCCCGGCCCGGACGCTCGTCGACTTCCGCGGCAACCCCAACCGATACGGCGAGGACGAACTGCGCACGCATCACCGGCGCTTCGTCGAACTCGTGGAGGCCCTGCTCGCAACCGAGCCGACGACCAGGCTTGCGGACATCCATCCCGAGTCGGCCCGGATCGGGGCGCGCATGCTGCGTGAGAAGGCCGAGCTCGCGTTCTGGGCGGAGGAGCTGGCCGGACAGCCGGAATCTGCGCTGTTGTCGCCCGCAAGCCCGGCGCCACCCGTCGGGACCGGACGGGGCTCGGTCACGCGTGTGCTCGACCGCGACCTGCACAGTGCGGCCACGGCGCTCGCCCACGGTCTCGGGATCGGGCCGTTCACGATGCTGCACACCGCACTGGCCGCGATCCTGAGCAGGCTCACCGACGCCGACGACATCGTCGTCGCCGCTCCGGTGCTGATCCGGTCGCCCGAGGCGACGCCGTCCGGGTCTGCCACCACCGCCCGCCGGAACACCATCGCCCTGCGCACTCCGATCGACCCGTCCGTCCCCTTCACCGTTCTGGCGAGGGAGACCGGCAAGCGCGAGCGCCGCGCCTTCGCCCACTCGGAGACCCCGTTCGAACGGGTCGTCGAGACACTCGGCGCCCCCCGTCCGCGGGTGACGCTCGACGTTCACACCGCCGACTCCGGCGCGAGCGCCCCGGAAAGTACCGAACTCACGGTCGACCTCACCGAGCGTTTCACCGCGGGCGGCGCGCCCGCAGGTATCGACGCGCGGTTGACCTTCGACAACACCGCGCTCGACGAGCACACCGTGACCGCCCTGATCGATCGGTTCGAACGACTGCTCGCCGGGGTCGCCGAGGATCCCGGTCGGGCGGTGGGGGACGTGCCCATCCTGGGCGACGCGGAAACGGCGGAGCTGACACCGGTGACGGGAGAGGATGCCGTCGCCCCGCGGACCCTCGACCGGATCCTTGCCGACGCCGTGGCCGTCGATCCGGATCACCAGGCGGTCGTCGCCGACGGCCGGGGCCTCTCCTACCGCGAACTCGACGAACTGGCCGGCCGATTGGCCGGACGTCTGTCCGCACACGGAATCGGTCCGGATTCCGTTGTGGCCCTGGCCATTGCGCGCTCGATCGAGTCGGTGGTCGCGGTCTGGGCGGTCGCTCGCGCCGGGGCCGCCTTCCTGCCCGTCGACCCGGACTACCCGGCGGACCGGATCACGCACATGCTCTCCGACTCCGGTGCAGCCCTCGGCCTGACCGTCCGGGCGCACCGCGACGGGTTGCCCGACAGCGCCGCGTGGTTGGTCCTCGACGACCCGATCGCCGAGCCGGAGCCCCAGCTCTCCGACACCCAGCTCTCCCGAGCCGCGGCGACTCGGCCGGTGCACCTCGACGACGCCGCCTACCTGATCTACACCTCCGGATCCACGGGTCTGCCCAAGGGCGTGGTGGTCACCCATCGTGGGCTGGCGAACCTCGCCGCGGAGGAACGCGACCGGTTCGCGATCACCGCGGCATCCCGCACCCTGCACTTCTCCTCGCCGAGCTTCGATGCGTCCGTGCTCGAACTGCTGATGGCCGCGGCGGCCGGGGCAACGATGGTCGTGGCCCCGCCGCACGTGTATGGCGGCGCGGAACTGGCGGACACCCTCCGCCGCGAACGCGTCACGCACGCCTTCGTCACCCCCGCTGCGCTGGCATCCGTCGATCCCGCCGGACTCGATCGGCTCGAGTGTGTGGTCACCGGTGGTGACGTGTGCCCGCCCGCGCTGGTCCGGCAATGGGCTGCACCGACCTCCCCCAGTTCCCGAGGGGCAACGACATCCCCGAGTTCCCGAGAGGCAACGACATCCCCGAGGCGCCGCATGTTCAATGCGTACGGCCCGACCGAGACCACCGTCGTCGCAGGCATCAGCACCCCGTTGCGGCCCGGCGCCCCCGTCACCATCGGCGGACCGTCCCGCGGGTGCGGCGAAATGGTTCTGGACCGGCGGTTGCAGCCGGTGCCCGAGGGGGCGGTGGGGGAGCTGTACGTGACGGGCGAGGGGCTGGCCCGCGGCTACCACCACAGGCCGGGGCTCACCGCGGACCGCTTCGTGGCGAACCCGTTCAGCGCCACCGGCGGGCGGATGTACCGGACCGGCGATCTGGTGCGGTGGCATGCTCGCGCGGGCAGTGAGCCGGCGGGCACGACGGCGCGCGAGCTCGAGTATCTCGGCCGCAGCGACTTCCAGATCAAGATCCGCGGCTTCCGGATCGAGCTCGGTGAGGTCGATGCCGTGCTCCGGGCACACGCGGGTGTCGCGTTCGCGGCGACCGTCGGGCGCACCGGACCCTCGGGTGACCTCGTGCTGGTCGGCTACGTGCTGCCCGCGGCCGCCGCCGAGATCGACGAGGTCGAGCTCCTCGCCCACGCCGCCGAGTCGCTGCCCGCGCACATGGTGCCCGCGGCACTCGTCATCCTCGACCGGGTGCCGTTGACCCCGGCGGGCAAGCTGGACCGAAAGGCGTTGCCGGAACCCTGTTGGGGCGCGACCACCCCCGAGTACCGTGCGCCGCGCACCCCGACGGAGGGGACGGTCGCCGCGGTGTACGCGGACCTGCTCGGGCAGGCCCGGATCGGTGTCGACGACAGCTTCTTCGATCTCGGCGGCGACTCCCTCGTCGCCACCAGGGTGATCGGACGGGTGAATGCGGCGCTGCCCGTGCACCTGAGCGTGCGTGACCTGTTCGCGGAACCGACGGTGGAGGGACTGGCGCAGCACGTCGACCGGATCCTCGAGAACGCGGATCCCGCTCGGCCGGCACGGGACCGGCCCGCACTGGTTGCGCGGGACCGGCCGGACCGGCTCCCGCTCTCCCCGGCGCAGCAGCGGATGTGGCTGGTGAACCAGTTCGACACGGCGTCGCCGGCCTACAACATTCCGTTCGCCGTGACGTTCACGGGCGAACTCGACCGTGCGGCGCTGCAGACCGCGTTGGGTGACGTGATCGGCAGGCACGAGGCCCTGCGGACGGTGTTCCCGGCCGACGCGCGGGGGCCGTACCAGGTGATTCTGCCGGTGCTGGACGCGGCGGTGGACCTGACGCCCGTCGTCGTGGACCCGGATCGGGTCGGGGAGTCGGTCGCGGCGGCGGCCGCCGCCGGTTTCGATGTCCGCGAACAGCTTCCGATGAGAGTCGTGTTGCTGCGGACCGGGCCCCGGCGGCACGTCCTTGCCGTCGTACTGCACCACATCTCGGCCGACGGGCAGTCCGTGGAGCTGTTGGCCCGAGATGTGGCGGCGGCATATGCCGCGAGGGTGGCCGGGCGCGCACCCGACTGGGATCCGCTGCCGCTCCAGTACGCCGACTACGCCCTGTGGCAGCGCGAGCTGCTCGGCGCGGAGGACGATCCGCAGTCGCTCGCCGCCCGGCAACTCGCCTACTGGGGTGAGCGGCTCGCCGACCTTCCGGCGGCGATCCCGCTGCCCCACGACCGTCCCCGGTCGACACGCCCGACCGCGGCCGGCAGCCGGATCGAGTTCGACGTCGCGGCCGGGATCCACCGAGACCTCGTCCGGATCGCGCGTGAGCACGGCTGCACGCTGTTCATGGCCCTGCACGCCGCGCTCGCGGTACTGCTCGCGCGGCTCGGCGCCGGGGCCGACGTCGCCGTGGGCACACCGGTCGCCGGCCGCGGCGAACCCGAACTGGACGACCTCGTCGGCATGTTCGTCAACACCCTCGTCCTGCGTACCACGGTCCGGGCCGAGACCACGTTCGCCGACGTGCTCGCCCAGGTGCGCGAGACCGACCTGGGAGCATTCGCCCACGCCGACCTGCCGTTCGAGCGTCTGGTCGACGAGTTCGCCTCGGACCGTTCACCGATACACGCGCCCCTGGTTCAGGTGCTGCTCGAGTTCCAGCACGGCGAGCCCACGGCGGTGGCGATGCCGGGACTGTCCGCCGAGGCCGTCGAAGTGGATCCGGGTGTCGCCAAGTTCGATCTGCAACTGGGAGTGCGGGAACGATTCGACGAGTCCGGGCGCGCCGCCGGCCTGTCCGCGACCCTGCGGTTCGCGACGGACCTGTTCGACCGCACCACGGTGGCCTCGTTCGGTGACCGCCTGGTGCGGATCCTCGCCGCGGCCGCCGCCGATCCTACCGCGGTGGTGGGTGACATCGTGATCACCGGCGAGCGGGAAACTGCCCTCGCGATGCGGGAGCCGCCCCGCCGCGTGGTGCCGCCGGCCACCCTGCCGGAGCTGTTCGCGAGTGCCGCGGCGCGAAACCCGGACGCGTGCGCGGTCGTCGCCGGGGCCACCCGCGTCCGCTACTGCGAGCTGGCCGCGCGCGCGAACAGATTGGCCCGCTTGCTGATCGGCCACGGAGTGGAACCGGGCTCGCTGGTCGCGGTCGCGATGGCGCGTTCGGACGATCTGCCGGTCGCCCTCCTCGCGGTCCTCACGACCGGCGCCGCCTACGTTCCCGTGGACGTGGATTATCCGGCGGAACGCATCGCCTACATGATCGCCGACGCGTCTCCGGTGTGCGTGCTCGTCGACGGCGCCGCGACCGGTACGGCTCTGCGTCGCACCGACGTTCCGGTACTCGACCTCGGTGATCCCCGCGTGGCGACCGCGCTCGGCGAACAGTCGCCGGCGCCGGTGACCGACGCCGACCGAGGAGCGCGGCTGTACCCGGACTCGCTCGCGTACGTGATCTACACCTCCGGGTCGACCGGACGGCCCAAGGGAGTGGCGGTCTCGCACCGCAGTGTGACCGCGCTGTTCGCCAATGCGGCCGAGTACTTCCGATTCGGTGGCGACGACGTCTGGACGATGTTCCATTCGTACGCTTTCGATTTCGCGGTGTGGGAACTGTGGGGCGCGTTGATCCACGGCGGCACCGTGGTACTGGTCGACCCGACCACGGCCCGCACGCCGCACGACCTGCTGCGGTTGCTGGAGGACGAGGCGGTCACGGTCCTGTGTCAGACCCCGAGCGCCTTCTACCAGCTGGCCGACGCCGACCGGGCCCGCGCCGACGAAGGCGACGCCGCGGTGCTACGGCTGCGGTACGTGATCTTCGGCGGCGAGGCGCTGGACCCGGGTCAGCTGGCCGAATGGCTCTCCCGCCACGGGGATTCGGATCCGCGGTTGGTGAACATGTACGGGATCACCGAGACCTGCGTGCACGTGACCCACTGCCCACTGTCGCGGGCACCGGGGGGCGGGGCGTCCGGGGCATGGGGTCGAGGGTCGATCGGCCGCGCGTTGCCGGGGCTTCGGGTGCGCGTGCTCGACGAGCGACTGCACGTGGTCCCTCCCGGCGTGGTGGGGGAGCTGTACGTGTCGGGCGCCCAGCTGGCACGCGGCTATCCGCGTCTGGCCGGGGAGACCGCGACGCGGTTCGTCGCCGACCCTTCGGGGTCCGGAACCCGGATGTACCGCACCGGCGATCTGGGCCGGTGGCGGGTGGACGGCGAGCTCGAGTACGCCGGCCGCAGGGACGACCAGGTGCAGGTACGCGGATACCGGGTGGAGCTGGGCGAGCTGGAGGCGGCGCTCGCAGCGGTGCCGGGAGTGGCGTCCGCGGTCGCGCTCGCCGACGAGGGACCCGTCGGGATCCGGCTGGTGGGCTACGCCGTGCCCGCCGGTGGTGCGGCACTCGATCCGGACGAGGTGAGAGCGTCCGTCGCCCAGTCCCTTCCCGGCTACATGGTGCCGTCGACGGTGATGATCCTGGATCGACTTCCGGTCACCGCGCACGGCAAACTCGATCGCGCGAGCCTGCCGCTCCCCGGGGACGTCGGGGACGCCTACGTCGCGCCGCGCAACCCGATCGAGGAGATCGTGGCGGGGGTGATCGCCGACCTGCTCGGGGTGGACCGGGTCGGTGTCGCCGACGGATTCTTCGCACTCGGCGGCAACTCGCTGGTGTCGGCGCAACTGGTTGCCCGGATCAACGACGCGACCGGCTCCGCGCTCGGCATTCGGGACGTGTTCGACGGCCCCACCGTCGGTGAGCTCGCCCGGCGAGTCGGCGGGGAGGGCAGCGGCGTGCGGCGGCCTCCGCTGGGTCCGCGCGTCCGGCCGGCCCGGATCCCGTTGTCCCCGGCGCAGCAGCGGATGTGGTTCGTCAACCAGTTCGATCCGCAGTCCCCGGCGTACAACATCTCGTTCTCGCTGCAGTTGGTGGGCGAGCTCGACGCCCCGGCGCTGCGGGCCGCGCTCGGCGACGTCGTCGCCCGGCACGAATCCCTGCGCACGGTGTACCCGCTCACCGACGACGGGC
Source organism: Rhodococcus sp. NPDC003348 (assembly GCF_053589375.1). Lineage (NCBI taxonomy): Bacteria > Bacillati > Actinomycetota > Actinomycetes > Mycobacteriales > Nocardiaceae > Rhodococcus > Rhodococcus sp. NPDC003348. The sequence continues at coordinate 38,334 of NZ_JBSFRT010000011.1, read as the reverse complement.
CCTGCCAGCAGATCCTGCCGGTCGGGCTCGCGGAGCCCCGACTCGAGGTCGTCACGGTGCGCGACGCCGACGACCTGCGCGCCCGGGTGCGAGCGACGCTGACACGCGGCTTCGACGTCGCGGAGCAGATTCCGCTGCGGGCACGCCTCTTCCGGGTCGACGAGACGCACCACGTGCTCACCGTGGCGATGCACCACATTCTCGCGGACGGCTTCTCGCTGAATCCGCTGGCGCGGGACGTGGCCGCGGCGTACGCGGCCCGCCTGCACGGTTCCGCGCCGAGGTGGCCGGCGCTGACCGCGCAGTACGCGGACTACACACTGTGGCAACGCGACTGGCTCGGCGGCGAGGACGACGGGTCGTCCCCGCTCGCCCGTCAACTCGAGTACTGGGCCGGCACGCTGTCGGGCCTGCCCGAGGTGCTGGACCTGCCGAGCGACCGGCCGCGGCCCGCGGTCCGCTCGCCGTCCGGCGGACGCGTCGAGTTCGCGGTCGGCGAGCGGCTGCACCGGAGCCTGATCGCGCTCGCCCACCGGCACGACGCCAGCGTGTTCATGGTGGTGCACGCGGCGTTCGCTGCGCTGCTGTCCCGGCTCACCGGCTCCGACGACATCGCGATCGGCACCCCGATCGCCGGGCGCGGAGCCGCGGCGCTCGACGACATGGTCGGGATGTTCGTGGGAACCCTCGTGCTGCGATGCGACATCGGTGGAGCGTGCTCGTTCGGTGAGCTGATGCAGCGGATCCGGGAGACGGACCTGGGCGCGTTCACGCACGCGGACATCCCGTTCGAACGGGTGGTGGAGGCGCTGGACCCGCCGCGCTCGCCCGCACACACCCCGCTGTTCCAGGTGATGCTCGAATTCCGCACCATCACGCGGCCGGAGCTCGCGCTGCCCGATCTGCGGGTGGGGGACTTCGATCCGGGCGACGCGGTCGCCAACTTCGACCTGCAGCTCACCATGGCCGAGGAGTTCGACGCCGCGGGCGGCGCGGCCGGAATGTCGGCCGGCCTGGTGTTCGCGACCGACATGTTCGACGAGGCCACCGTGCGGACCTTCGCCGCCAGGTTCGTGCGGATCCTGGAGGCGGTCGCCGAGACCCCGGACATGCCGGTGGCGGACATCGACATCCTGGGCGCTGCCGAGCGCGCCGCGCTCACCGCGGTACGGGGCGCGCCCGGCGCAGCGCCGCGCACGCTGGCCGCGATCCTCGCGGCGGGCGCGGCGATCGATCCGCAGCGGGCCGCCATCCGGATCGACGGCCACGACATCTCCTACCGCGACCTCGACCACTCGTCGACCAGGCTCGCCCGCGAACTGATCGCCGCCGGCGTCGGACCCGGATCGGTGGTGGCGCTTGGCATGCCCCGCAGCGCCGAGTACGTCCTCGGCCTGTGGGCCGTCGCGAAAACCGGGGCGGCCTTCCTCCCGGTCGACCCGGCGCACCCACCCGACCGCATCGCGTTCATGCTCGGCGATTCGGGTGCGGTGCTCGGCCTGACCGTCGCGCGGTCCCGGAAAGCCCTGCCCGACGAGCCGAACTGGTGGGTGCTCGACGACCCTGCGACAGCGATCGTCGACGCCGATGCGACAGCGATCGTCGACGCCGATGCGACACCGATCGCCGACACCGAACGGACCGCGCGGATGCGCCTCGACCAGGCGGCCTACCTGATCTACACCTCCGGGTCGACGGGAATCCCGAAGGGCGTCACGGTCACTCACCGCGGTCTCGCGGCGTTCGCCGACCACGCCCAGCGGCTGGGCCGGACGACGCCCCGCTCCCGGACACTGCACTTCACCTCGCCCAGCTTCGACGCCTCGATCCTCGAGTTCGTCCTCGCGTTCGGTGTCGGGGGCACCCTGGTGATCGCGCCGCCCACCGTGTACGGCGGCGACGAGCTGAGGGAGCTGCTCGTGGCCGAACGCGTGACCCACTGCTTCCTCACTCCCACGGCCCTCGCGGCGACGGACCCGGCCGGACTCGACGACCTCGCGTGCGTGGTGACGGGCGGCGAGGCGTGCCCGCCCGGTGTGGTCGCCCGCTGGGCCCCGGGACGGCACCTGTACAACGCGTACGGTCCGACGGAGGCGACCATCGCCGCCAGTGTCAGCGATCCGATGTCCCCCGGCGATCCGATCACGATCGGCGGCCCCGCACCGGGATTCCGGCTGCGGGTGCTCGACCGCAGGCTGCAGCCCGTGCCGGTCGGCGTGCCCGGCGAGCTGTACCTCGCGGGCCCGGCGCTGGCCCGCGGCTACCACCGGCGTCCGGGGCTGACGGCCGGCCGCTTCGTCGCCGACCCCGGCGGCGATCCAGGCGAACGCATGTACCGCACGGGTGACGTCGTGCGCTGGACCGCCGACGGCCCGCTGGTCTACCTGGGGCGCGGCGACCGGCAGGTCAAGGTCCGCGGCACCCGCATCGAGCTCGGTGAAGTCGAATCGTGCCTGACGGCAGACGGATCCGTCGCACACGCGGTGGCCGACGTGCGCGCGGTCGGGCGCGGGGGCGACCGGCTGATCGGGTACGTGGTGGCCGCCGGCGGGGCCGTGGTGGACACCGCGCACCTGCACGAGGCCCTCGCCGCGCGGCTGCCCGCGTACATGGTTCCCGCGCACATCGTGGTGCTCCCCGAACTTCCCATGACCGTGCACGGCAAGCTCGATCGGACCGCGCTGCCGACGCCCGATCTCGCAGTGGAGGCGTCCGCCGGCCGGTCCCCGAGGAATGCGGCCGAGGAGAACCTGGTGCTGCTCTTCGCGGAAGTTCTCGGACTCGACACGGTCGGCGTGGAGGACTCGTTCTTCGCGATGGGCGGAGACAGCATCATGTCCATCCAACTGGTGGCGCGAGCGAAGTCGGCGGGACTGCTCCTCACACCGAGGGACGTGTTCGACCACCCGACCGTCGCCGGGCTCGCCGCGGTGGCGGACTCGCACACCGCCACACGCCACCCGACCCTCGACGAGCTGCCCGGCGGTGGCGTCGGGGAGGTGCCGATCACCCCGATCCTCGCGTGGATGCTCCGCCGCAGCGCGGGCCGGATCGGCCGGTTCTCGCAGTCGGTCCTGCTGGTACTGCCCCACGGGGTCGACCAGCCCACGCTCGAGGCCGCGGTGCAGGCCGTCCTCGACACGCACGACATGCTCCGGGCCCGGCTCGGACCGGACAGTGGCACCGACGGTGACACACCTCGTCGCTCCGCTCGCCCCGATGACCCTCCCCGTCGCTCCGCTCGCCCCGGTGGCTGGAGGATGACGGTTCCCGGCCCCGGCAGCGTCACCGCCCAGGACGTTCTGGCGCGGATTCCGGTGGATTCGGTGGACGACGAGGAGTTCGACGCCCTCGCGGCCGCGGCGGCCGAGGCCGCGGCCGATCGCCTGGATCCGGCCACCGGCACGATGGTGCAGGCCGTGTGGTTCGACGGGCCGTCCGGCACCGGACGACTGCTGCTGGTCATCCACCACGCCGTCGTCGACGGAGTGTCCTGGCGCGTTCTGGTGCAGGACCTGGCCTCGGCGTGGGCGCAGGCGTCGGAGGGGCGGGTGCCCGAGTTGCCCCCGGTGGGCACGTCGATGCGGCGATGGGCCCTCGCGCTGGACGAGGCCGCCCCACAGCGAGTCGGCGAACTACCGCTGTGGGAGCGGATCCTGGGCGGTGTCGCGGATCCGCCGATCGGGTCGCGGCCGCTCGATCCGGCGCGGGACGTCGCTGCCACCAGCGAGGTGGTCACCAGCGAGGCGCCACCAGAGGTCACCGAGGCCGTGATCACGGCGCTGCCGGAGTCGCTCCACGCCGGCGTGCTGGACGGGCTGCTCACGGCCCTCGCGATGGCAGTGGTCCGCTGGCGCAGCGAGCGAGGCGTCGCCCGGTCCGACGTCCTTCTCGGAGTCGAGGGGCACGGGCGGGAAGAGGGAGCGGTCCCCGGTGCGGACCTCACCCGGACGGTCGGCTGGTTCACGACGCTGTCGCCGCTGCACCCGGATCTGTCGTCGATCGACCTCGGCGCGGCATTCGCCGGGGGTCCGGCGGCCGGTGCGGCGGTCAAACTCGTCAAGGAGGCGCTGCGGGCGATCCCGGATCGGGGCATCGGGTACGGCCTGCTCCGCGAACTCGCCGGAGAACAGGGCGCCACGGTGCGCGGGTGGCGCGACCCCCAGATCGTCTTCAACTACCTGGGCAGGATGGCGGGCGTCGACCGGACGGCCGCGGGGGCCGGCGACGATCCGCAGGCGTGGCGGCCCAGCGCGCGGCATGGGCTCGGCGGCGGCCACGACCCACGGATGCCCGCGACGGCCGTCGTCGACATCTCGGCCGGTCTCGTGCAGCGGCCGGGAGGCGCGGTCCTGCAGTCGTCCTGGACATTTCCGGCCGGGGTGCTCGACGCCGACGCAGTGCACCGGCTCGCCGACCTGTGGCACCGCGCGCTGGGAGCGCTCGCGGTGTACGCCCACACGCCCGGTGCGGGCGGGCTCACCCCGTCGGACGTCGATCTCGTCCCGCTCGGCCAGTCGACGATCGACGCCCTCGAGGCACGACGACCCGGGCTGACCGATGTGTGGCCGCTGACCCCGCTGCAGGCGGGACTGCTGTTCCACGCGCAGCTCGCGGAGCATTCGGTGGACGCGTACACGGTCCAGCTCGTCGTCGGGTTGCACGGCAGGCCGTCGCGCGAACGGATGCGCCGCGCCGCGGGGACCCTGCTCGATCGCCACCCGAACCTGCGGGCGTGCTTCGTCGACGACGACGAGGGCGACGTGTACCAGGTCGTCGCAGGCCGAGTCTCGGTGCCGTGGCGTGAGATCGACCTGTCCGGGCTCGACGGGCCCGCGGCCGGGGAGCGGTGGCGGGAGCTGCTCGCGGAGGATCGGGCGACGCCCTTCGCGATGGACCGTGCGCCGCTGCTGCGCTTCACGCTGATCCGGACGGGCGCGGACGAGCATCGGCTCCTGCTCACCCACCACCACATCCTGCTGGACGGCTGGTCGACGCCGCTGCTGCTCGCGGAGCTGCTCACGCTGTACGGCACGGAAGGCGAGCAGCCGTATGGCACGGACGGCGCGCCTGCGCCGGTGGGCGACTACCGCGACTACCTCGCGTGGCTGACCGCGCAGGACCACGAATCCGCCCTCGGCGCCTGGAACAGCGCCCTCGCGGGCGTCGACGGGCCGACGCTGCTCGTGTCGCAGGCCGAGCCGGTGCACGCTCCGCAGGCTCCGCTCGACGCCGCGGTGAGTGCGGCCGAGCACAGGGAGGTGCGGCTGACACTGCCGGCCGACGAGACCGCGGCGCTGGTGGCGGCGGCCCGCGAACGCGGGGTGACGGTCAACACCGTCGTGCAGGTCGCCTGGGCGCTGGTGCTCGGCACGCTGACCGACCGCACCGACGTGGTTTTCGGTGCGACGGTCTCGGGTCGCCCGCCGCAGGTACCGGGGATCGAGTCGATGATCGGACTGTTCATCAACACCGTGCCGGTGCGGGTCCGGTTCGACCCCCGCGAAACCGTCGGTGAACTGCTCGACCGTGTGCAGGCCGAGCAGGCGGCGATGCTCGACCACCACCACATCGGGCTCGCCGAGATCCAGCGGGCGGCGGGTTCGGCGGCGACGTTCGACACCCTGACCGTCTTCGAGTCGTATCCCGTCGACCGCTCGGCCCTGGCACGTGACAGCGGCACCGACATCGCCGGACTGCGGGTGACGGGTGTCGAGGGCTTCGACGCCACCCACTACCCGCTGACCGTGCTGTCGAGCGTGGACGACCGCCTGCGAATGACGCTGAAGTACCGGCCCGACCGTCTCGGCCCCCTCGAGGTGGAATCGATCGCCGACCGGTTGCGGATCGCGCTCGCGACAGTCACCGACGAGACGGCGCGTCCCGTCGCCCGGGTCGACCTGCTGTCCGCCCGCGAGCGCCACACCGCCACGCCGATTCGTGGCGGCGAAGCGAGCCCGCCACGTCTGCTGCCCGAGATCCTGGTCGCCGGTGCCGCGGTCGAGCCCGACCGGGTGGCAGTTCGGGCGGGGGAGGTGCAGCTGTCGTACCGGGAACTCGAGGCGGAGTCGAATCGGCTGGCGCGGTACATGATCGGTGCGGGAGTGGGGCCGGGCACGGTGGTCGCGATCGCCCTGCCGCGGTCGGTGCGGTCGGTGACGGCGGTGTGGGCGGTCGCGAAGACCGGTGCGGCGTTCGTGCCCGTTGATCCGACCTACCCACTCGACCGCGTCCGGCACATGCTCACCGATTCGGGCGCCGCGCTGGGGCTGGCCACCGCCGCCGATCGCCACCGTCTGCCGGACGGTGTCCGCTGGCTGCCGGTCGATGATCCCGGCTGCGAGGCGGACGTCGTCGCGCTTTCCGCCGAGGGCGTCGACGACGCGGAGCGGACGGGTGCCCTGCACGTCGACGACGTCGCGTACCTGATCTACACCTCGGGATCGACCGGCCGGCCGAAAGGCGTGAGCGTCACGCACCGCGGCCTGTCGGCCCTGCTCGCAACGCAGCGTGACCGTTACGCGATCCCGGCGACGGCGCGGTGCCTGCACGTGTGCTCGCCGAGTTTCGACGTCTCGGTGCTCGAACTGCTGCAGGCCGCGACCGCGGGCGCGACCCTGGTGATCGCGCCGCCCGGCGTGTACGGCGGCGCCGAGCTGGCCGAACTGCTTCGCCGCGAGCGGATCACCCACGCCTGCATCACACCTGCCGCCCTGGCCACCGTCGATCCCGACCGGCTCGACGCCCTCGACGTGCTTGTCGTCGCGGGCGACGCCATCGGTCCCGAACTGGTCGCCGACTGGGCGGCGGGACGCACGATGCTCAACGGATACGGGCCGACCGAGTCGACGATCCTGACGACGATCAGTGCGCCGCTGGTGCCTGGAGCGCGGGTGCCGATCGGGGAGCCGGTGCGCGGCACCGACCTGCTCGTCCTCGACCGCTTCCTGCGGCCGGTTCCGGCCGGGGTGCCCGGCGAGTTGTACATCGCGGGCGCGGGATTGGCCCGCGGATACCACCGCCGGGCCGCGCTGACCGCCGCGCGATTCGTGCCCGATCCGCGTGGCGGGCCCGGCGCCCGGATGTACCGCACCGGTGACGTCGTCCGGTGGCGGCCGGACGGAACACTCGACTATCTGGGACGCAACGACTTCCAGGTCAAGGTGCGGGGACTGCGCATCGAACTCGGGGAGATCGACGCGGTGGTCGCCGCTCACCCCGGGGTCGGGTTCGCCGTCACGGCAGCGCGATCACGGGAAGCCGGCGACCCGATGGTCGTGACCTATGTCGTGCCGAACTCCGCGGACGGTGTCGACGTCGCCGACGTCATGGACTTCGCGGGCAGGAGCCTGCCCGCGCACATGGTGCCGACGACCGTGGTGACGCTCGACGAGGTGCCGCTCACCCCGGTGGGCAAACTTGACCGCGCGGCGTTGCCCGAACCGGACTTCGCCTCGTTGACACCGCGATTCCGGGAACCGGGCAACGCAACCGAGGCGGGGTTGGTCACCGTGTTCGCCGACGTGACCGGTGTCGACCGGGTCGGAGTCGACGACGACTTCTTCGTGTTGGGCGGAAACTCCCTCAGCGCGACGCGGGCCGTGGCCCGCATCAACCGCGTGCTCGCCACCGGGATCGGGGTGCGCGACCTGTTCGAGTGCCCGACCGCGTCCGCGCTCGCGCCGCGGTGTGCGCGCGCTGTCGCACGGCCCACGGACGAGTTGCGCACGGGCGTACGGCCCGACCGCATCCCGCTGTCGCTGGCGCAGGAACGCATGTGGTTCGTCAACCAGTTCGATCCGGCGTCCGCCGCATACAACGTGCCGATGGTGCTGCGGCTGTCGGGGAGCCTCGACGCCGCGGCTCTGCGCCGCGCGCTGATCGACGTGGTGGAACGCCAGGAAGCGTTGCGGACGGTGTTCCCGTCCCAGCCGGCCGCAGGCCTGTCCCGCCCGGCCGCAGGCCCGTCCCGGCATGCCGCCGGACCGGTCCAGGTGATGGTGCCCGCGCCCGGTGTGGTCGGGGACCTGACGCCGGAGCCGGTCCCCGCGGATCGGGTGGCCGCCCGCATCGACGAGATCGTGCACGAGGGATTCGATGTGGCACAAGAGGTTCCGGTGCGGGTCCGTCTGCTTCGCACCGCGGCGGACGAGCACGTTCTCGTGCTGGCGGTCCATCACATCGTGGCGGATGGCTTCTCGATCGGCCCCCTGGCTCGTGACGTCGCGACGGCGTATGCGGCACGTGTCGGCGGCGGCGCCCCGAGCTGGGGGACGCTGCCCGTCCAGTACGCGGATTTCGCCGTGTGGCAGCGCTCGACACTGGGGTCGCCCGGCGACCCGGACTCGTGCATCGCCGGCGAGCTCGCCTGGTGGGAGGGCCGGCTGGCGGGGGCGCCGCCGGTGACCGGGTTGCCGTTGGACCGCCCACGGGAGATCCGGCGCTCGACGCGCGGCGGACGGGTCCCGCTGTCGGTGGGTTCCGGCGTCCACCGCGCGCTCGTCGCCCTCGCCCGCAGGCACGATTCGACGGTGTTCATGGTGGTGCACGCCGCGCTCGCCGTGCTGCTGTCCCGGGTGGGGGCCGGCCGTGACGTCGTGGTCGGCACCCCGGTCGCCGGGCGCGGCGAGGCCGAATTGGACGACCTGGTCGGCATGTTCGTGAACACCCTGGTGCTGCGGACCCCGGTCGATCCCGCGGCGTCGTTCGATGCGGTGCTCGCCGGGACACGAGACGCGGACGTGGACGCGTTCGCGCACGCCGACGTGCCGTTCGAGCGGCTCGTGGAGCGGGCGAGTTCGGCGCGGTCGACGTCGTACGCTCCGCTGTTCCAGGTGATGCTCGAGTTCCGCAACGTCGACCGCCCCGACGTGCGGCTGCCGGGACTGACGGCCCGGGTGGTCGACGTCGAGATAGGAGAGATCAAGTACGACCTGCAGTTCGGAATCGGGGAGCGGTTCGACGACTCCGGGGCGGCGGCGGGACTGACGGGCGACGTGCTGTTCGCCGCCGACGTGTTCGACGAGGCCACTGCGACGGGCCTGGCGGACATGTTCGGTCGGGTGCTCACGGCCGTCGCGGCCGATTCGTCCGTCCGTGTCGGGGACATCGACGTCACGGGCGCGTTTGCGCGCGAGGTGGTGGCGAAACTTGCGTCCGGGCCGGAACTCGCCGCACCTGCGGAGGGGACGCTGCCGGCGGTGCCGGCGGAGGGGACGCTGCCGGAGCTGTTCGCCGCGGCGGTCACTGCAGGCCCGGACGCGATCGCGGTGGTCGATGGGGGCACGCGGGTGACGTACCGCGAACTCGACGAGCGTTCGAACCGGTTGGCGCGCTGGCTGATCGATCGGGGCATCGGACCGGAGTCCGTGGTCGCCGTGATGATGGGACGGTCGGCCGACCTGGTGGCCGCGCTCGTCGGGGTCGCGCGGTCGGGTGCGGCCTACCTGCCGGTTGACCCGTCGTATCCGGCGGCGCGCATCGGGTTCCTGCTCGACGATGCGGCACCGGCCTGCGTGCTGGTCGACGCCGGTGTGCCGCCGGATCTCGTGGACGGGAGCGTCGGCGGCGCCGGGGCTCCGGTGGTGCGTCTCGACCGCCCGGAGATGCGTGCACAGCTGGACGCCCGGGACGCCGCGCCGGTGACCGATGCCGACCGGACCGGTCCACTGCACGCGGATTCCGTCGCGTACGTGATCTACACGTCCGGGTCGACCGGCAGACCGAAGGGCGTCGCGGTGTCCCACCGGAACGCGGTGACGCTGTTGACCGGCGCGCGCGCCGTGCTCGGCTTCGGCGGGGCCGACGTGTGGACGATGTTCCACTCGTTCGCGTTCGACTTCGCCGTGTGGGAACTGTGGGGGGCGTTGGGTTTCGGTGGCCGGTTGGTGGTCGTCGACCACGACACCGCACGATCCCCGGACGAGCTGAGACACCTGCTGGTGGCCGAGTCTGTGACGATGCTCAGCCAGACGCCGTCGGCCTTCCACCAGTTCGCGCAGGCCGATGCCGCTGCCGATGCCGAGGGCGGAACCCTCGCACTGCGCTGGGTCGTGTTCGGCGGCGAGGAACTGGACGTCACCCGCCTCGCGGGATGGGTCGCGCGGCACGGTGCCTCGGTGCCGGCGCTGGTGAACATGTTCGGGATCACCGAGACCTGCGTGCACGTGACGTGGCGGGTGATCGACGAAGAGACGATCGTCGGGCCGCGCCACGCCGGATCCGTGATCGGTCGCGGGCTCCCCGGGGTGCGGGTGTGGGTGCTCGACGACCGCCTGCGGCCGGTGCCGATCGGGGTGGCGGGCGAACTGTACGTGTCCGGCGCACAGGTGGCGCGCGGCTACCGGGGACGACCGGGCCTGACCGCGGGACGCTTCGTCGCCGACCCGTTCGGGGCGTCGGGCCGGATGTACCGCACCGGCGATCGCGCACGCTGGAACTCGCACGCCGAGCTCGAGTTCCTGGGGCGCGGCGACTCCCAGGTCCAGATCCGAGGGTTCCGGGTCGAGCCGGGGGAGGTCGAGTCGGCGCTGTCCGCGGTTCCGGGTGTCGCCTCCGCCGTGGTGCTCGCGCGGCCCGGGCCCGTCGACGGCGCCGCACGCCTGGTGGCCTACGTGGTCCCCGAATCCGGTGCCGACCTCGATCCGGCTGCGGTCACCGAGGCCGTCGGCCGTCGGCTGCCCGGACACATGGTGCCGTCCGTGACGACGGTCCTCGCGGAGTTCCCGATCACCGCACACGGCAAGGTCGACCGCACCGCACTTCCCGAACCGCGACCCGAGACCGTCGGCGGGCGAGCACCCCGCACCGACACCGAGCACGTGCTCGCGACCCTGTTCGCGGAGATGCTCGGCGTCGAGTCGGTCGGTGTCGACGACTCGTTCTTCGGGCTCGGTGGCGACTCGATCATGTCCATCCAGCTGGTGTCCCGCGCGAAGGCCGCGGGGGTCACCTTCACACCCCGCGACGTGTTCGAGAGCCGCACCGTCGCCGGCCTCGCCGCGGTCGCCGACCTCACCGATTCCGAGCGCGTGGTCGTGCTGCCGGAACTGCCGGGCGGCGGCGTCGGCGACCTGCCGCTCACCCCGATCATGCGATGGATGATCGAGCGCGGTGGCGACTTCCGCCGCTACTCCCAGTCGGTTCTGCTCGCCGTGCCCGGCGGAATCGACGGTGACACCCTCACCCGCGCGGTGGGCGCCGTCCTGGACCGGCACGACATGCTGCGGTCCCGGCTGCGCCCGGACGCGCGTTCGGTATCCGGGTGGCGGCTCGAGGTGCGGCCGACGGGTGCGGTGCGCGCCGACACGGTGGTGCGGCGGATCCCGCTCGACTCGGTTGCCGGAGCGGACTTCGCCGCGACCGCCCGCGGCGCACTCGAGGAGGCCGCCGACCGGCTGGACCCGGAGTCCGGCGCCATGATCCAGCTGGTGCACTTCGTCGGGCGCGACGCGGCCCGGCTGCTCGTCGTGGCCCACCATCTCGTGATCGACGGGGTCTCGTGGCGGATCCTGATCCCCGACCTCGCGCTCGCCGCTGCGCAGGCCGCGGACGGCGCGGAGCCGGACCTGCCTGCGACCGGCACGTCGATGCGCACCTGGGCGGCCGGGCTGGTGCAGGCGGCGCTGGGCCGCACCGGCGAGCTGGCACTGTGGCGGTCGGCCGTCCCCGGAACGTCGGCGGTACGCGTTGTGGGTGAACTCGATCCGTCGGTCGACGTCGTCGGCACCCTCGACCGCGTCGAGGTGGAGCTGCCTGCCGACGTGACCCGAAGCCTGACGACGACGGTGCCGCGGGTGTTCCACGGATCCGTCGACGACGGACTGCTCACCGCGCTGGCCCTCGCGCTCGTGCAGTGGCGGCGCGGCCGCGGTGTGGAGACCGACGACGTCACGGTGGCAGTGGAGGGACACGGCCGGGAGCCTCAGGTGGTGCCCGGTGCCGACCTGTCCCGCACGGTGGGGTGGTTCACGTCGATCCACCCGGTGCGGCTGGACCTGTCGGGCGTCGACATCGACGAGGCCCGCAGTGGTGGTGCCGCCGCCGGTGCGGCGGTCAAGGCGGTCAAGGAACAGCTGCGCGCGGCACCGGACCACGGGATCGGGTACGGCCTGCTCCGGTACCTCGGCGACGAGACCCGGCCGGAACTGGACGGTTCGCCCGAGCCGGAGATCAGCTTCAACTACCTCGGCCGGCTCGATCGCGGCTCCGATCCGCGCGGCGACGGACACTGGCTCCCGGTGACGGAATCCGGCCTGTCCGACGCCGCGGCGGCGACCATGCCGGTGGCCTTCGCGATCGACGTCAACGCGATGACGGTGCCCGGCCCGGACGGCCCCCGGATCAAGGTCACGTGGGCCTTCCCGCGCCGCGTGCTCGATGCGAACGAGATGGAACGGCTGGCGCAGGAGTGGATCGTCGCTGCAAGGGCGATTGCCGCCCAGGCGAACGCGCCGGGTGCGGGCGGGCGGACGCCGTCGGATCTGGCGCTGGTGCACCTGGACCAGTCCACGATCGAGCGGTTCGAGGAGCGGTTCCCGTCACTGTCCGACGTGTGGCCGCTGACTCCGATGCAGCGCGGCATGTTCTTCCACGCCGAACTCGCCGACACCTCGCTGGACGCGTACCTGGTGCAGCTGCTCCTCACCCTCGGCGGCGACGTCGACTCCCGGCGCCTGCAGCGAGCGGTCCAGGCCGTGGTCGACCGGCACGCGAACCTGCGGACGGCGTTCGCGCGCGCCCCGGACGGGGAGGCCGTGCAGATCGTCCAGGACGGCGTGGCCGCGCCGTGGACGGAGACGGACCTGCGCGCGTCCACCGACCAGTCGGCGGCGGCGCGGTTCGGTGAGATCCTCGCCGAGGACCGCACCCGTCCGTTCGCCATGGCGACACCGCCGCTGCTGCGAATCCGTCTGGTGCGCTTGCCCGACGGAACGTGCCGGCTGGTGCTGACCAACCACCACATCCTGCTCGACGGGTGGTCGACACCGCTGCTGCTCGCGGAGCTCGTCAGCCTCTACGCCACCGACGGCGACCCGTCCGCGCTGCAGCCGGTACGGCCGAACCACGGCTATCTCGCATGGCTCGCGGCGCAGGACCGCTCGGCGGCGCTGCACGCGTGGGCCGACGCCCTCGGCGGACAGGACGAGCCCACTCTGCTCGTCCGTGAGGGCTCCGCCACGACCGCACAGTCCACCCCGTCCCTGGACGTGCCGTACGAGTTGGACGTGGCGGCGACCGGGCGACTGCGCGCCCTCGCGCAGGAACGCGGGGTGACGCCGGCCACCGTCGTCTCGGTCGGATGGGCGATCGTCCTCGGACTCCTCACCGGCCGCGACGACGTCGTGTTCGGCGCCACCGTGTCCGGGCGGCCCCCGCACGTGCCCGGCATCGAATCGATGATCGGATTGTTCATCAACACGGTGCCGGTCCGGATCCGGCTCGATGCCGCGGAGACACTGGGTGCGCTGCTCGACAGGGTGCAGGCGGAGCAGGCGTCTCTGCTCGATCATCACCACGTCGGGCTCACCGACATCCAGCGTGAATCGGGACCGGGTGCCGGCTTCGACACGCTCACCGTCTTCGAGTCCTACCCCGTGCCCGGCGAGCTGTCCGCGACCACCGACATCGCGGGGATGCACGTGATCGGCATCGAGGTCCGCGACTCCGCCCACTACCCGCTGAGCGTGGTCGCTTCCGCGACCGACCGGCTCCGCCTGACGATGAAGTTCCGCCCGGACCTCGTGGGCCGGACCGTGGTCGACGCCGCCGCCCGCCGGCTCCTGCACGTCCTGCGCGCGATCGGTGCCGATCCGGGTCGGCGCCTGGCCGCGCTGGACCTGCTGACGGCCGGCGAACGCCGGATGCTGGCGCCGGTACGGGGAGCGCCGCGCAGCGCCGCCCGTACCCTTCCGGAGATCCTCGCGGACGCGGCGGCCCGCAACCCCGACGCGGTCGCGCTGGTGTCCGGGGACCGGAGGCTCACCTACGCGGACCTCGACGCCCGGTCCAACCGGCTGGCGCGGGCGCTGACCGCCCGCGGTGCGGGACCGGAAACCTATGTGGCACTCGGAATTCCCAGGTCCATCGAGTCGGTCCTCGCGATGTGGGCGGTGGCCCGGACCGGGGCGGCATTCGTCCCGGTGGACCCGGACTATCCCGCCGAGCGGGTCGAGCACATGCTCGCCGACTCCGGTGCCGGCGTCGGGCTCACGGTCGCCGCACATCGGCACCGGCTGCCCGACACGCTGCCGTGGCTGACGCTCGACGACCCCGCGTTCGCGGCGGACTGCGAATCCAGATCGGCGGCGCCGGTGACCGATGCGGAGCGCACGGCGCCTCTGCGCATCGACAACCCGGCATACCTGATCTACACGTCCGGCTCCACGGGCCGGCCGAAGGCGGTCACGCTGACCCATCGGGGCCTGGCGAACTACGCGGACGAACAGCGGGATCGGTGCGCGGTGACCGGGGACTCCCGGACGTTGCACTTCTCGTCGCCCAGCTTCGACGTCTCGCTGCTCGAATACCTGCTGTGTTTCGCGGCGGGCGCGACCATGGTGATCGTGCCCCGCACCGTGTACGGCGGCGCGGAACTGACCGCGGTGCTGAGGGAGCAGCGCGTCACCCACGCCTTCATCACGCCCGCCGCCCTCGCCTCGATCGACCCGACCGGGCTCGACGACCTGCAATGCGTGATGGTCGGCGGGGAGGCGTGGCCGCCGGATCTGATCACGGACTGGATGCCGGGGCGGCGCGTCCTCAACGTGTACGGGCCGACCGAGACCACGATCGTCGTGAACGCCGAGGACTGTGTGCCGGGGGTCGCACCGATTCCGCTGGGCGGGCCGATCCGCGGCGTCGCCGAGGTGATCCTGGACGCACGACTGCAGCCGGTGCCGGTGGGTGTCGAGGGCGAGGTCTACATCGCCGGTCCCGGTCTGGCCCGCGGCTACCACCGCCGGGCCGCGACGACCGCCGGTCGATTCGTCGCCGACCCGTTCGGCGCGGCGGGCGGGCGGATGTACCGCACCGGCGACGTCGGGGTGTGGACCCAGGAGGGGAAGCTCGAGTACCGCGGGCGCAGCGACTTCCAGGTGAAGGTCCGGGGGTTCCGTATCGAACTCGGCGAGATCGACGCCGTGCTCGCGGCACACCCCGACGTGCGCTTCGCAGTGACACTCGGCCGCCCCGGGCCGGGCGGTGAGACCGTCCTGGTCTCCTATGTCGCCGCCGCCGACGGCCGGGACGTCGCCGTCGACGACCTCCGGGCACGGTTGTCCGCGCACGTCACCGACTTCATGGTGCCGACATCGATCGTGGTGCTGGACGACATCCCGCTCACCCCGACCGGGAAGCTCGACCGCCGCGCGCTGCCCGATCCCGCGTCGGGCCGGACAGCGGCCGAGTTCAGGCCGCCGACCAACCCGGTCGAGGAGGCGGTGACCGCGGTGTTCGCGACGGTGCTCGGGGCGGACCGCGTCGGGACCGGGGACGACTTCTTCGAACTCGGCGGCAATTCACTGTCCGCGACCCGTGCGGTCGCGCGGCTCCGGGAGACCCTGGGCATCGAACTGGGTGTCCGCGAGCTCTTCGCAGCGCCCACCGCGGCGGCACTCGCCGAGCGCATCGAGCACGGGGCGGCGGGCGCGTCCGGACGGCCCGTCCTGGAGGCGACCGGACGGCCCGACGAGATCCCGCTGTCGCCGGCGCAGCAGCGGATGTGGTTCATCAACCGGTTCGACCCGGCCTCGCCCGCCTACAACGTCCCGCTCGTGGTGCGCCTGTCCGGTGCCCTCGACGCCCCGGCCCTCGATGCGGCCCTGTCCGACGTCGTCGACCGGCACGAGTCGTTGCGCACCGTGTTCCCGATCGGGCGCGACGGCCCGGTGCAGCGGATACTCCCGGCGGCCGAGGCCGCGCCGGTCCTGCGGCCGGTGCCGGTCGCAGGCGAGGAGGAGCTGGCCCGGCGGATCCACACCGAGGTGTCCGCCGGGTTCGACGTCACCACCCGCGTGCCGGTCCGCGGTGCGCTGTTCGCGCTCGGTGCCGAGGAACACGTCCTGGTCCTGGTGGCGCACCACATCTCGGTCGACGGATTCTCGATGGGACCGCTGTCCCGGGACCTGGTCCGCGCGTATGCGGCGCGGGTGGCGGGCCGCGCACCCGAATGGTCGCCGTTGGCGGTGCAGTACGCCGACTACACGCTGTGGCAGCGCCGGATGCTCGGCGACGCCGACGACCCCGGGTCGCTGGCCGCCCGGCAGCTCGACCACTGGACGTCGACGCTCGCGGGGGCGCCCGATCTCCTGGGTCTGCCGACGGATCGCCCGCGCCCGCTCCAGCAGTCGTTCCGCGGCGCCCGAACGGGTTTCGCGATCGAGCCGCAGCTGCACCGCAGGCTCGAGGAGTTCGCGCGGCGTCACGGCACGAGCGTGTTCATGACCGTGCACGCGGCGCTCGCGGTGTTGCTGAGCCGTCTCGGCGACACCGACGACATCGTGATCGGCACCCCGATCGCGGGCCGTGGCGAACCGGCGCTCGACGACCTGGTCGGCATGCTCGTCGGCACGCTCGCGTTGCGCACCCGGATCGATGCGGCGCAGTCGTTCTCCGATCTGGTGGCCGCGGTGCGCGAGGTCGACCTGGGTGCGTTCGGGCACGCCGACCTGCCGTTCGAACGCGTGGTGGAGGCGCTCGATCCGCCGCGGTCGACGGCATACTCTCCGATCTTCCAGGTGGCATTGGAGTTCCAGAACGACACGAGGACCCGCCTCGACCTGCCCGGGCTGACGGTCGAGGGGCTCGCCACACCCTCCGGTGTGGTGAAGGAGGACCTCGAGTTCGTGCTCGCGGAGCAGTTCGACGCGGCGGGCGCCCCGGCAGGCATCGCCGGGAGCATCGAGTACGCGACCGATCTGTTCGACGGCGACACGGTGCGAGGTTTCGCCGAACGGTTCCTCCGGACACTCGAATCCGCGCTCGCCGATCCCCGCGCCGCGGTCGGGGACATCGCGATCCTGCGCGACGACGAACTGCGCGACCTCGCTCCGGCCCGGGGCGCCCCCGACGCCCCGGAGCTGCTCCTGCCCGCGTTGTTGACCCACGCCGCGCACGACCCGGAGGCCGTCGCGGTCGCCGGCGACGGCATCGAGGTGACGTACGGAGAGCTGGATCGGCGGTCCAACCGGTTGGCGCGGCTCCTGATCGGCCGCGGCGTCGGTCCCGAGCGCTATGTCGCACTGGGGCTGTCGCGGTCGCCCGAGTCCGTGCTCGCGGTGTGGGCGGTCGCGAAGACCGGGGCGGCGTTCCTGCCGGTCGATCCGGGATACCCGGCGGAGCGGATCGAGCACATGCTCGGCGATTCCGGGGCCGTGCTCGGGGTGACCGTGGCCGGAGCGCGCGATCGGCTGCCGGACGGCGTCGACTGGGTGGTGCTCGACGATCCCGGCACGGTGAGGTCCGTCGCGGCACTGCCGGACGCGCCGATCGCCGACGCAGAGCGGACCCGGCCCGTCCGAGTCGACCACCCCGCGTACCTGATCTACACGTCGGGGTCGACCGGCATCCCGAAGGGCGTCGTCCTCACCCACAGTGGTCTGGCGAACCTCGCCCGCGAGGAGCGCACCCGTCTCGGCGTCACCCCGGACGCCCGCACCCTGCACTTCGCGTCCCCGAGCTTCGACGCATCGGTGTTCGAGATCGTGATGGCGCTGAGCGCGGGCGCGACGACGGTGATCGTCCCGCCCGACGTCCACGGTGGCACCGAGCTGGCCGAGGCCCTCGAAACCGGGCGCATCACACATGGTTTCGTCACGCCGACCACCCTGGCGTCGGTGGAGCCCGCGGGGCTCGGCACGCTCCGCGCGCTGGTCGTCGCGGGTGAACAGTGCCCGCCGGAACTGGTGGAGCAGTGGGCTCGGGACCGCACCATGCTCAACGCATACGGTCCCACCGAGACCACGATCATGGCGAACATCAGCGAACCGATGGTTCCCGGTGCGCCGATCACATTCGGTGGACCGATCCGCGGTGTGTCCGAGATGGTCCTCGACTCGCGTCTGCACCCGGTGCCGTCCGGTGTGGTCGGCGAGCTGTACGTCGCGGGGCGGGCACTCGCCCGCGGCTACCACCGCAGGCCCGCGCTGACATCCGGCCGGTTCGTCGCCGACCCGTTCGGCAGGCCGGGGGAGCGGATGTACCGCACCGGCGACCTGGTCCGCCGACGGACCGACGGCACGCTCGAGTACATCGGCCGCAGCGACTTCCAGGTGAAGGTTCGCGGTTTCCGCGTCGAACCCGCCGAGATCGATGCGGTTCTCGCCGCGCAGCCGGGCGTCGGGTTCGCGGTGACGATCGCGCGCACCGGACCGGCAGGGGACACTCTGCTGTGTTCCTACGTGGGTGCGATCGGGACCGCCCGTGTCGAGCCCGTCGAGCTCCGTCGCGCTGTGGCGCAGCGACTTCCGCGCCACATGGTCCCGGCGACGGTCACGGTGCTCGACCGGATCCCGACCACCGCCACCGGCAAACTCGACCGGGACGCGCTGCCGATGCCGCAGTTCACCTCGGCCGCCTACCGGGAGCCAGCCGGTCCGGTGGAGGAGGCGGTCGCAGGTGCGTTCGCCACCGTGCTCGGAGTGGAGAGAATCGGCGCCGACGACAGCTTCTTCGACCACGGTGGCAACTCGCTACTGGCGACCCGTGTGGTGACCGATCTCCGCGAGTGCCTCGGACGGGACGTCCCGTTGCAGATGCTCTTCCTCGATCCGACGCCGGCAGGACTCTCGCGCCGAATCGGTGAGACGGCCGCCGCGACCGTGGAGGACGCGCTCCGGATCGTGATCCCGCTGCGCGGCACCGGAACCGGCCGCCCACTGTTCTGTGTTCATCCCGGAATCGGGTTGTCCTGGGGGTACACCGGGCTGGTCCGGTACCTGCCCGCCGAACGACCCGTGTACGGCCTGCAGCTGCCCGCGATCACCGGAGGTCCGGCCTACGGATCGATCGAGGCGCTCGCGCGCCGGTACGTCGACGAGATCCGCGCCATCGCCCCCGAGGGGCCGTACGACCTGCTCGGGTGGTCCCTCGGCGGCGTCCTCGCCCACGCGATGGCCGTCGAACTGCAGCGGCAGGGTGAGTCCGTCTCGACCCTGGCGCTCATGGACAGCTACCCGGACGACGGCTCCGACCCGCTGCTCGGACGGCTCGAGCTGGCCGACCTGCTGCGTGGTCTCGGGCTGGACATCGGCGCTTCCGAGGAGCACGGGGACCTGACCTACGACTCCGCGGCGCGCATTCTCGGCGACTTCCTGGGCAGCGGCGGGATCACCGCGGCGCACCTGGAGCGGATCAACGACGGCTACGCGAACTCGCGGCTGCTGGTGCACCGCTTCGTGCCCGGCGTGTACGACGGCGACCTGCTGGTGTTCCCGGCCGGGCGCGGGCAGGACGGGGGTACCGTGCGATCGGCGCAGGAGTGGCGGCCACTCGTCACCGGGGCCGTCGACGAGTGCCCCGTCGACTGCGGGCACAACGAGATGATCGAGCCGTCGTCGCTGGCCGTGATCGGTCCGGCGCTGGCCGCCCGCCTCGAAGGTCGAACCTGAGCCTCGGGAGCGGCCGCCCGGATCACCGCGCGTGGGCGCGGCGGGCGCCTCGCTTTCGTTCCCGGGCAAGGTCCCAGAGGTAGTGGTCGAAGTCGACCTCCATGGTGTGGCGGGGCGAGGCGTAGAACTGCCGCTTGTTGCGTTCGTGCTCGGCCGTCATCTGTGCGCGGATCTCGCCCTCCGGCGGCGGCAGGTACCGGCCGGTGAGGATCTCGGTGATCCACGCGCTCTGGGCCTCGACGAGCGGCATCACCGCGCCGACCGGTTGCAGGAGCCCCAGGAAGTACAGGCCCGGCAGGTCCGGGTGCACGGTCCGCTTCCACAACGGCAGATCGTTGTCGCGGGCCCGGATCAGATCCGGGTCGAGGAACGGGAAGCTCACCCGGTAGCCGGTGGCCCACACGATCAGGTCCGCTCGCGATCTGCTTCCGTCGGTGAAAACCACTGTGTCACCGTCGAATCGCGCGATTCCGGGGCGTGGGGTGATCGCGCCTGCCTTCAGGCGCGCACGCAGTTGCTCGGACTGCACCGGATGCGCCTGACCCGGCCGGTGCGCCGGCCGCGGCAGGCCGTACCGGGTGAGGCTCCCGGACGCGACCGCGCCGATCCGCAGCCTGGCCGCCGTCACCCACCACGGCATCCAGCCGGGCAGCGCGACCTGGTCGGCCGCCCGGCCGAACAGCATCTTGCGCAGCACCCAGTGGCTGCGGCGCACCGACAGTGTGGTGCTGCTGCCGACCCTCGACGCGTCGACCGCGATGTCCAGGCCCGAGTTGCCCATGCCGACGACCACGACGTCCCGGCCGGCGAGCTGGTCGGCGCTGCGGTAGTCGTGGGAGTGGATCTGCGTTCCCGTGAAGGTGCCCGGGTAGGCGGGCTCGGGCCACCGCGCGTCCCAGTGGTGGCCGTTCGCGACGAGGACGGCGTCGTAGGTGCCGACGTGCTCGCCGGCCGGACCGGTCGTGTGCACCGACCAGGTACCGTCCGGGTTGCGCGTGACGTGCCGGACGGTGGTGTCGAAGGTGATGGTGTGCCCGAACCCGAAATGGTGGACGTACGAGTCGAAGTAGGCGCGGACCTGGTCGTGTCGCGCGTACGGCGGGTAGTGGGCCGGCATCGGGAAGTCCGAGTAGGCCATGCGTGGGCAGGAGGTGTTGATCTCCAACGATTCGTAGCAGGCGGACTGGTCGTTCGGGTTGTCGTAGACCCAGTTGCCGCCGATCACGCTGCCCTTCTCGAAGCAGTCGAACGGGATCCCGGCGAGATAGAGGGCCTTCGCCGCGGCGATGCCCGACGATCCGGCACCGATGACGCAGACGCGGGGGAGGGACTCGTCGGCCGGGACGGGAGCGGTCACCGGCGGGGCGCGATGTCCGGGTTTCACCAGGTAGGCCACGAGGACCATGGTGTCACGTGAGGCGCGGCCCGGACACGGCTTCGGGCCGTTCCGGGGTCCTTCGTCGTGACGGTGGTGCGTCGATGAAGCGTGCGCCCTGCCGCGATCACCCGGCAGGATCCGTAGGTCTCGCGGTGGGGCGCGGTCCTGTGGAGCAGACCACGCGCCCCGCGCGATGCCTATCGGCCGTTCAGTTCGCCGCCGGCGTGATGTTCTGGTTGACGTGGAAGACGTTTTCCGGGTCGTAGCGGCGCTTGACCTGGGCCAGCCGGTCGTAGTTGCCGCGGTAGGCGGCCCGGACACGGTCCCGGCCCTCGTCCATCAGGAAGTTGACGTAGGCGCCGCCCGCGGACGTCGGGTGCAGGTCCGTCCAGTAGTCCTTGGCCCACCTGGTGATGGTGTCGGCGTTCGCGGGGTCGGGATCGACGCCGACGATCACGCCGGCCCAGCCGCCGTCCCGGTAGGCGAACGAGGTGTCGTCGTCGGAGACGCGGGCGGCGGCGCCGTCGATCGGGTACATGTGCATCGTCGAATGCCCGGTCGGGAGCTGTGCACCGAACCTCTCGTGCACCCCGATCGCCGTGTCGCTGATCTCCTGGAAGAAGTCTGCCCGCCAATACCACTGCAGCCCAGCGGGATACAACGCATCGAAGGCGCTCTGCAGTGCGGTGAATGGCAGCTCGTGCACGCCGACCAGCATCGGGTCACCGAAGCTGCGGACCGGTTCGAGAACCTGGTCGGCGCGATCGTGCGGACCGGTGTAGCACCACACGATGCCGCACGCCTTGCGACCCCACAGTTCCTCCGGGAACGGCGGCGCAGGCGGGACGGTGAGCACCGAGATCCAGCCGCTGAGCTCCTCGGGCAGCGCGGGCATCAGTTCCCGATACCAGCGCATCACGGCGTCCGTGTCGGCGATGTCGTAGAGGACGGGCCCGCCGATGACGATGCCGTGTTCGCCGATGTCGTGGCAGCGGAACGTGAACGAGGTGACGACTCCGAAGTTGCCGCCGCCGCCGCGCAGGGCCCAGAACAGGTCCGGGTGGTTGTCGGCGTCGGCGTGGACGAAGGTGCCGTCGGCCAGGACGACGTCGGCGCCGAGCAGGTTGTCCACGGTGAGGCCGAACCGCCGGGACAGGTAGCCGATCCCGCCGCCGAGGGTCAGTCCGCCGACACCGGTCGAGGCGAGAAAGCCGGACGGGGTGGCCATCCCGAACGCGACGGTCGCGTGGTCGACGTCGCCCCACACACAACCGCCGTCGACACGGACGGTGTGGTGCTCGGGATCGACGGTGACGCTGTGCATCTGCGACAGGTCGATGACCAGCGCGTCGTCCCACACGCCGAGACCGCCGGCATTGTGGCCGCCGCCGCGGACGGCGAGTTCGAGTCCGTTCTTCCGCCCGTACCGCACGCAGGCCACGACGTCCGCTGCGTCACGGCAGTACGCGACGGCGGCGGGCCTGCGGTCGATCATCGCGTTGTAGACGGCACGGGACCGGTCGTAGTCGGGATCGCTCGGGGTGACGAGCCGACCACGGAGCGCGGCCGCGAGTTCGGAGTGGTCGAGTGTGGTGGTCATGACGAATCGGTCCTTCGGGGTGGGGTGTCCGTGGGTCGGACGCCATGTGACCGACGCTAGGAAGCCGGCGTTCGCGGAGCGTTCGGCCCGTCACGGGCGGTCCCGAACGGTGCGTTCGAGTTCGTCCCGCCGGCGCAGCACCTCCGGCACCCACCACAGTTCGCTCCGGGCGCGGGCCGCAGTCAGCGCGGCGTCGATCACCGCGTGCGCCGAGTCCAGCCGCCCCGCCCGGACGTGCAGGTCGGCGAGGAGGGAGAGCCAGTACGGCATCCGCGCGAACGCCCCGGTCGCACGCAGACGGTCGATGCCGTCCGTCGCGAGGTCCAGCCGCGACCGCGACCACCCGTCGAGGACCAGTGCCCACTCCCGGTAGTAGGCGAATCCGTACCGCTCGCACAACGACCGCAGTTCGGTGACCGTCTCGCGAAGCCCGGTCGGTTCGCGGCACAACTGGGCGGTGACCGCGCCGTACGCCAGCGCCACCGCCAGGCTGTACGGCTGGTCGACGTCGCGGGCCAGTGCGATCGCCGAGTCCGCCGCCTCCCGTGCCTCGACGCAGCGCCCCTGTAGTGCCTGGGCGTGCGCGGACCAGGCCCGGGCGTGCACGTCGAAACGGGCCCCCACCCACAGGGTGCGCGCCCCGCCGCTCAATTCGTCCGCCGCCGCGAAGTGCCGCAGGGCCTCGTCCGGGTGCGCGAGTGTCACCGCGGCCCCGCCACACGCGAAGTGTGCGGCGCCGGAGGCGTCGGGATCCGCGAGGTCCTCGGCGATCGTGAGCGCCCGTGCCGCGACCGCAGCGGCCTCGGGATTTCGCCCCTGCACGAAACGCGACGACCACAGCCCGACCAGCCCTGCGACGAGCGACGCCCGGTGACCGAGACGCTCAGCGAGGGCCACCGCCCGTTCGAGGACCTCCTGCAGTTCCGGCGACGCGTAGCCGCGGGAGGCGGTCAGCGGCGCCGCCGACGCCTCCAGGACCATCAGCTCCCGGCGCCGTGTCGCCGCGCTGTCCGGCGCGGCCCGAACGGCCGCCGCCGCGGACCGGTGCAGCCGGATGGCCTCCTCGTACGAGAAGGTCGCCGACGCGATCTCGGCCGCCCGCAGATAGTGGGGGACCGCGCGGTCGGGTCGGCCGCCGAGGTCGTACTGGCGCGCGAGCTGGGCACTGAACGGGTCGGGGTCGTCGGCGTGCAGCAGTTCGAGCCCCTGCGCGAGGCGCCGGTGCAGCAGCCACCGGTGCGGTGGGTCGATCCGCGCGTAGGCGGCGTCCCGCAGGAGGTCGTGGGTGAAGTCGTAGCCACGTCCGGTCTCGCGCAGGATCCGATGCCGCCACAGGGCGTCGACCGCGCGGACCACGGCGGGCGGGTCGAGGTCACCGGCCTCGACCAGCAAGTCGAGGGTGACGTCCCGGCCTGCGGCCGCGGTGAGCCCCGCGATCGCCTCGGCGTCCGGACCGGCCCGGGTCAGCCGGGCGTCGAGGACCTCACCCAAACGTTCCGCGGGCACGGTGGAGGTCCCGCCGGACGTCGGTCCACCCGCGCGCATCGCCTCCACGAGGTAGAGCGGGAACCCCCCGGTGCCGGCGTGGAGCACGGCATGGTCCGCATCGGACAGATCGCGGCCTGCGAGGGCGTCCGCGAGCCGGGCGCTCGCGTCGGGGCCGAGCGGGGCGAGGGCGAGTTCGGTGACCGGGATGCCGTCCCGCAGCCGGGCGAGCCGATGCGCGAGTTCGGGCGGTTCGCCGCGTGTCGTCGCGGCGACGAGCAGCGGTGCGCGCGGATTCGCCGTGACGAGATACCCGAGAAAGTCGAGGGTCTCCGGGTCGCACCACTGCAGGTCGTCGACGACGAGCAGGGTCCGTCGCCCACCGGCGAGCAACGCCAGGGCCAGGGCGTCGACGAACCGGTGCCGTCGCCACGCGTCCGCCATCCCGATCGGGGTGTTCGTGGCCGCACGGTCACCGGTACCGGTCAGCCGATCGACCTCGCCGCGCACCCCGGGGTCGAGGCCGGCCACCCGGCCCGCGATCGCCGGTTCCCGCAGCCAGTCCGCGACCGGAGCGAGCGGCAACCTGCCTGCGGCCGCGAAGCACCGGCTGCGGGCGACCAGCGTGCCCTGCCGGCGCACCCGACGCGTCAGCTCGGCCACGAGGCGGGTCTTTCCGACCCCGGCGTCACCCCGGACCACGACGAGTTCGGCGTGCCCGGCGCCGGCCCGCTGCCACACCGCGTCGAGGTCGGCGAGTTCGGTGTCGCGACCGACGAGCGGTGCCGCACGGCTTCCGGTGGGCGGCGGTGCGCGATCCGGTTCGCCGCGCTCGGCCCGTGGACCCAGCAGCCGCTCGAACGCCGACCGGGTGGCGGGGTCGGGATCGACGCCCAGCTCCCGCTCGAGGACGGCCGCGCAGCGGTGGTACGTGCGGACCGCGCCGGCGCGGTCACCGAGTTCGGCCTGCAGCGACATCAGTGTCCGGTACCCGGATTCCTCCAGGGGCCGCAGCGCGACCCGCCGGCGCGCGATCTGGATCGCCCCGGGAAGGTTCCCGGTGCGGGCGCGGACGTCGACCAGCAGGTCACACAGCTCGACGCACCGCTGTTCCAGGTCGTTCCGCGTGTCGGCGGCCCAGTCGCCCTCGCCGGCGGGCAGGAACGGCCCCCGGTACAGGTCCACCGCAGTGGCGGCGTGCGCGTCGGTCGCGTCGTCGTCACCGTGCTCGGCCGCGGCCCGGGCCGCGCCGGATTCGCGGGCGAACACGCGGGCGTCGACGCGCACGCCGTCGGTGTCGCGCCAGCACAGGTCGGTGGCGGACACGACCAGGGACGGCGTGTCGTGCAGCGTGCGGCGCAGGTGGTGCAGTTCGCGGCGCAGGTTCGTCAGTGCCTGACCGTCCGGGGAGTCGGGCCAGAACGTCGCCGCGATGCGCTGTCGCGGCTGCGGAATCCCGGCGTGTGCGACCAGATACGCGAGCAGCTCCACCGCGCGCGGCGACCTGGACACGGCGTCCCCGGACTCCGTGTCGATGATCGCCTGTTCGCCCAGGAGGGCGACGTGCAGCATGGCGCAGCCTCCTGGGAGTTCAGGGTAGCCGCGCCGCCGCCCGCACACCCCGGCCCCGACGCACGGGATTCGGCGATCACCTCACGGCGTCCGAACCGGGACGCGGCGCGTCACGACGACCGATGCGTCCGTTCCGGTCGAGCTCCAGGGTGACATCGACACCGAGCCCGTCCAGAAACTCGTCGTCGTGGCTGACGACCAGAATCGCACCGCGGTAGCCGTCGAGTGCCTCGGTGAGCTGCTCGACGCTGGAGATGTCGAGGTTGTTCGTCGGCTCGTCGAGAATCAGCAGTTGCGCGGGTGGCTCGGCCAGCAGCAGCGTGGCGAGTGACACGCGAAAGCGTTCACCACCGGAGAGCGTGGCGACGGGCCGGTCGACGCTGCTACCGCGGAGCAGCAGGCGGGCGAGCTGATTGCGGATCGTGGCGACGGGTGTTCCGGGCGCGACCTCCCGAACGTTCTCCAGTGCGCTCGCGGCTTCGTCGAGGTTGTCGAGTCGCTGAGGCAGGTACCCGACCCGGTCGGTGAGCAGCGCACCGTGCGCGCGCCCCGAGAGTGCGGCGGTCCCGCGGACGAGTTGTTCGAGCAGTGTCGACTTCCCGGCGCCATTGGGGCCGACGAGCGCGACGCGCTCGGGTCCCTGGATCACGATCGTCCGGTCTCCGTCGTGGAACTCGGCGAGGCGTCGGCCCCGCGGCACGTCCGGGTCGGGGAGAGTGAGGTGGATGTGTTCGTCTCGCCGCACGCGAGCGCCGGCCGCATCGGCGGCCGCCTGTGCGGCGGCGACCTTGTCGTCGAGTGTCGAACGCATCGTCCCGGCGGAGGCCTGTGCCCTGCTCGCGCGGTTTCCGGCGAGGATCCGGGGGATACCGCCGTCCTTCTGGGTCTTCTTCGCAGTGCGTTCACGTCGGGCCAGCTTGGTCTCGGCCTCGGTTCTCTGACGTCGCTCGACCTTGAGTGCCTGTTGGGCCGAGCGGGCTTCCTGCACGGCGGCGGCCTGCTGCTGCTCGACATGCTCCTTCCACGCGCTGTACGGGCCGCCGAAAGTCTCGAGATCGGCGCTGTGCAGTTCGGTCGTGTTCTCCATGCGTTCGAGCAGTTCCCGGTCGTGGCTGACCACGACGAGAGTGCCGGGCCACGAGTCGACGAACTCGGCGAGCTTCGCGCGGGTGGGACGGTCGAGGTTGTTCGTGGGCTCGTCGAGCAGGGTGATCGGGGTGCGGCGGATCCGCAGGCCGGTGACGGCGATGAGCATTGCCTCCCCGCCGGAGATCTCGTCCACGCGACGGTCGAGATCCGCAGCGGTAAAGCCGATCTCGTGCAGGCCCTCGTCCGCACGCGACTCGATGTCCCAGTCGTCGCCGATCGCGCGGAAGTGCCGCTCGTCGACGTCGCCGGACTCGATCGCGCGGAGGGCGGCGCGGATGCCGTCGATTCCGAGGAGTTCCGCGACGGTCGTGTCCTTCCCCAGCGTCAGCGTCTGCGGCAGGTAGCCGACGTCGCCGGCCGTGTCGATCCGCCCCGACGTGGGAGCGAGGCGGCCGGCGACGAGGCGAAGCAGGGTGGACTTTCCGGCACCGTTGCGGCCGACGAGGCCGGTGCGTCCGGGCGTGAAGGTGCCGCTCACGTTGTCGAGAGCGGTTGTGCCGTCCGGCCATTGGAATGTGACGTTCTTCAGGGTGACGGCGGACTTCATGGACATGATCGGGGATCTCCTTCGGCGGCTGTGGCTGATCAGCAGTGCTGATGGAAGCGACCGATCACGGGACGTCGTGGAGGAACCGGGCACATGCCCGGACGCGCACGCCGGCAACGCAAGCCGAACGGAACCGTCGTGGCGCGACACAGCCGGACGGACCGGGACAGCCGACATCGTTCGGTGGCAGGACGTGACCGATGATCGGTGCGACGCGAACGTGCCGGAGTGGCCCGGTCAGAAGGGAACGGCAAGGACCGCACGGTGCGGTTCGGGAACCCCTGACGAATGGGTGAGGTCATTCACTGCGGGCGCACTCGGCGCCCTCTTCGCGTGAAAGCCACCGGCAGTTCGGTGGCTAGATTCTGTCGACCTCGATGTCCATGGGCGCCAATATAACAGCCGGTTCCGGCTCACACCCCCGCCAGGTCCAGCCCGCCCGGCTCGAGCGCTCGCCGCCGGAGCGGGGATCCGAGTGCGCGGGCGAGGTCGGTGCCGTCGTGCTCGGACAGCAAGGTGCCACCGTCCCACACCATCAGCGTTGCGCTGACCGAGTGCTCGGGCGTCGAGTGGGACAGGTCGTAGTGCGCGCACCCCGGCACGCCGGCGTAGGTGACCCACAGGTCGTAGCCGGTCATGAACAGGTCCAGGTCGAACTGGACGCTCAGCCCCAGCAGTTCGCTGCGGCCGTTGTCGTCGACGCCGGCGAACGCCTCGTCCAGACCGAGCAGGCGCGGGGCATGCGGATCCGCCGACGAGAGCATCACGTGCGCGGCCGCGAACAGCGGCAGGTGCAGCGACACCGACTGCTCGCCGCCCGACAGCGCACCGTGCCGGGCGACGGTGAGCTTCTCCTCGGTGCCGTCGCCGGCGATCAGGCTGAACGAGAACACTCGCCAGCGCCGGTAGTCCAGCGCCTCGGTGAGGATCTCCGGGTAGGCCCGCTCCGGATGCGCGGCGCGCAGCGCCCGGATCCGGGCGGCGAAATGTCCACGGATGGTGGCCAGTTCGTCGGGTCCGAGCGCGGACGCGTCGCGGTCGAGGAGCTTGGACACCGCGCGGGCGCTGTCGTCGAGGTTGTCGGCGAGGACCCAGTGCACACCGATCGTGTTGCCCGACGACATGCGCCGGCCGCGCATCTCCGCGGACATCTGAGCGATCAGGTCGCGCGCGTCGACGGTCCGTTCGTGGATCTGCTGCGCCAGCCCGGTCAGCAGAGCGTCCTCGAGGATCCGGCGTTCGGACTCGGTGAGCAGTTGCTGCTGGTCGTCACGCCGCGCGGCGATCATGGCCGCGAAGGCGCCGATCGAGGAGTGCCCCTCGTCGTGCTGGACGGTGACGGTGGTCAAACCGTCTGCGTCCCAGCGCAGTCGGTAGTCCTGGCCGGCCGCGGCGAGGCGAGCGTCGAAGTCCTGGAGCGCTCCGGTGAGGGCGGAGCGGGTCGACTTGCCCGCGGCCTCGGACACCTTGACGCCTGCGGTGGCGGCCTCGAGAGCCTCGTGCAGGGCGGAGACCTCGGCAGGCACCACCGGGGCGGGCTGATCGGCATCGGTCTGGATCCGGTACACCAGCTGGTCGCTGGTCAGCCACGCGGCATCCGAGGCGGGCCACGCGTGGGAGCCCTCGACACCGAGCAGTTCGAGGAGGTCACGGCGCGCATACGGCGCCAGACGCTGTGCGTCCGAGCGGGTCTCGGTCACCGCACCGCGCAGCGACTCGACCGCGGCGCCGTGTGCGCCCTCCGCCTTGCCGATCGCCACCACGGCCGCCTCGTGTGCCTTGCGGGCCGCGCGCTGCTCGGCGGTGCACGCGTCGATCCGGGCGCGAGCACGTTCGATCTCGGCGTCGATGTCCTCGGCGCTCGCGCCGAGCGCCTCCCGCAGGGTCTCGAGCCGCTGCACCTGCTGTTCGAGCTTCTCCTGCTGGGCCACCGTCTCTTCCGCGAACTCCTCGGCGACGTCCCGGGCCTCGGCGTGCCGGTCCTCGGCCTCGCGCAGCCGCTCGTGTTCCTTCTCCCGGTCGCGCCGGCAGCGGACGACGAGGTCGCCCTGCTTCTCGAAATGGCGGATCGCGGCGGCGAGGGCGTCGAGGTCCCGCGCCGGGTCGCCGACCCGGTGCCGGGCGGCGGTCTCGCGGAGTCTGCGGTCCTGAGTGGCGAGGTCGGCGATCGCCTGGTCCAGTTCACGCTGGACCGTCGTCGCGGCCTCCTGCCGGGTGCGGAGCGCACCCGCCGCCTCCGCGACCGAACGCAGCGCGGCGAGCACGCCGGTGGCGCGGGGCAGTGCCTTTCCGGCGGCGACGAGCGATGCGTACCGGTCCGCGGCGGCGGACTGCTCGGCGAGCGCGTCCTGCCGCCGCCGGTGCGCCTGCTCGATCGCCGCGTCGAGTTCGGCGATGCGCAACTCGCGGCGCCGCTGCCGCGCGGTGGCGCCGATGTACTCGGCGTCGGGCTTGGTGTGTCGGCCGAGCTGGATGCCCTGCCGGAACCCTCCGTCGGAGCCGACCGCCACGAGCGAGTCCGAATCGGTTTGCAGCGCAATGGAAGCCAGTAGCGCCGCCACCCGCTCCTCGGGCACGGCGGTGTCCTGTTCCGGGACGAGGACGTCGGCGAGTGTGGCGCCCTCCGGCCGGTTGCCCGCGGGCAGCGGCGCCAGGAACAGTTCGGAATCGTGCGCGGGCAGCGGACCGTCCGCGGGCAGCACCCAGCCGTCGAGCAGGTTCGCGGCCGCGAGTGCGGATTCGAGGCCGGCGGCGTCCGCGGCGGGGACGCCGTCGGCGAAGCGGACCAGCCGCCAGAACGGCGCGCCGGGCAGGCCGTCGCGATCGCCGGTGCGTTCCGGGTGCGGCGGCGGCGCGTCGTCGTGCTCGGCGGCGACGCGGGCCCGGTCCGCCGTGAGATCGGCGGCGAGGGCCGCGGACTCCGCGGCTTCGGACTCGGCCCGCGACCGGCGCGCGCGGACGGTGTCGAGGGGGTCGGTGACGTGGTCGGCGAGCAACTCGGGGAAGCCGACGCCCTCGTCGTCGCCGATCGTCTGGACCGACTCGTGCAGCGCGACGAACAGATCGCTCGAGACCCCGACCGTCGCGTACAGCGACGAGTGGGCCGTCCACCACCGGCGGATCGTGGTCTCGCACTCGCTGCGCGCGAGTTTCGCCGCCGCCGCGGCCTCGGTGACCGCCGTGGTCGACGCCTCGAGCAGTTCCCGGCCCCGATCCGCGGCCCGCTCGGCGCGTGTTCGCTCGGTGGTGGCCTTCTCGACGCCGACCATCGCGTCGCGCACGGCCCGCACGTCCCCGGAGCGCTCCTCGGCGTGGCCGCGCACCGCGGAGGTGATCTGGTCGCCTCGGGCGGTGTCGGGCAGCGCGGCCCACTCGATGCCGGCATCCACGGCAGCGGCCTGCAGGTCGTCCTCGGCGCGGGAGAGCGCGTGGGTGGCCTGCTCGACCCGGGTCGTGGACTGGGCGGATTCCTCCGCCCGCTGGGCGAGGCTGGCCTGTGCCTTGCGGGCCTTGTCGGCCTGCTGCTCGGTGGACCTGCGCAGGTCCGCGACGGCGGCACCGAGGTCGTCGAGTTGCTGCTTGCCCTCGTAGGCGCTGGACCGCTGCAGGGTCTCGAGTTCCGCGCGGGCGAGGTCGAGGGCTCGTTCGGCCGCGGTGGCGCGCTCCTCGGCCTCGACCCGTTCCTGCTGCCGTCGGGTCTGCGCGACGGCGGTGTCCCCGACGGCGGTCACGGCGGCGTCGACCGTCTCCAGCCGCCGCGACACCTGTTCGACATCCGTGCGCGCCTGCTGCCGCAGGTACTTCGTGTACACCCCGACGAACGACCGGGTCGCCTGATCCGCCTCGGTGAGCCCCTCGAGGGCCCGGCCGACCTCCTCCATGTCGCTGAACGAGCGCGCCGCCTCGACCACCAGATGGTCGTCGAGCGGGCGCAGGCCGTCGGTCAGCGCCTGCGACAGGCCCTTCGGGTCGAGGTTCTTCGCCAGCTGTGGTCGGCGCAGCGTCAGGATCAGCGTGATCAGCTGGTCGTAGCGCTGCGCACCGAGCCCGAACAGGCGCGCGTCGATCGCCGCCCGGTAGTCCACCGGACGGTCCGTGATCGCGTCGCCGCCGATCTGTTCGGCGAGCTGCTTCTTGGTCAGCGGCTGGTCACCGGCCCCGATGAGCGAGAAGTCGACGCCGACGCGGCCGTCGGCGACGAAGTGCCAGCGGGTGACCTTGTCGTTCTGCCGGGTCGCGCGCATGCCGATCCCGACGGTCACCGCCTCCGGGTCGTCGTCGTTGCCGCGGGCGAACTCCATCCACACGTACGAGTGGGCGCTGTCGTCGCCGCGGTAGAGCAGGTTCGACTTCATCGTCCGCTCCTCGCCGGCGAACGGGTTCAGCCGGCGCGGTTCGATGCGGCCGTCGAGGACGAACGGGAACAGGACCTCGAGTGCCTTCGTCTTGCCGGAACCGTTCGGGCCGCGCAGTACGAGACGGCCGTCGGCGAACGAGAACTCCTGGTCCCGGTAGTCCCACAGGTTGACGATCCCCGCGCGGGTCGGTCGGAAACGCGCACTCGCCATGCGTAATCAGCCTCTACTTCTCGGTGGAAACGACCGGGGTCGGGACGGGATCGGTGGACAGGTCGAGCTCGGGGGCACGCTCGCGCACCGTCACCGTGACACCGCGGTAGCGGGCCAGTGCCGGCAGCACGAGCACCCCGCCGGCGACGATGTGCACCAGCCGCTGGCCGTCGAGCAGGTCCACGGCGCGCCGCCGCAACCCGGAGGTGTCGGCCTGCCACTGCGCGGCGAACGTCCGCCCGAAGCGCTCGACGAGGTCCGTCACGGCGGTCTCGATCCAGCTGTCCTCGACGAACGGGTGGAGCGCCGGCTCGATCGGCGCCGATACCGGGGCAGCCGGGGCCGGGTCGGGCGCCGCGTCGCTGAGCTCGGGGAGCAGGCTCGCCTGCGGAATCGCCGAGTCGAGCTGGGCGACCAGATCCGCGGTCCGGGCCATCGGGACCGGGAGCCGCAGCGGTTCGGGGGCGTCGACGTCGAGGATCCGGTCCGCGATCTCTCCGGCCAGCAGGAGCGCCACCTGCGCGATCGTGCCCGTGCCGGGGAACCGGACGTCCGAGAGCCTGCCGGACGCGTCGATGAGGGCGATGCCCTCCGCGCGGCGCTCGGCGACCAGCCCGGTGAGCAGCTCGACGTCGGCGGCGGTGCGCGGCAACGCCAGCTGCAGGCGCTCGTCGTCGTCGAGATCGTCCGCGTACACGACCGGCTGCTGGACCAGTGCCCGGCGCACCCGGCGTGCGGTCTCGCGGGTCGCCGACTCCTCGGTCGGCGTGGCGAGCAGGCCCCGGACCGAGGACAGGTGCTGCAGTGCCCGTGGCGGCCGGAACAACGCCACCACCACAGAGCGGTTGATGTCGTAGAGCGCTTCTCCCGCTTCGGGATTCGACGCCCAGCCGGCGGCGTCGCCGTCCGCGAGGGCGATCGCCCCGCGGGCGGACAGCCAGCCTGCGGCGTCGACGAACGCGTCCCGGTCCGCGGCCCGTTCGGTGGACAGTTCCACCGACGGCACCTGTGTGGCCTCCGCGGCGACGTGGTCGGCGAGTTCGGAGAGGGTGATCTGGTTGCCCGCCCGTCCGAGCGCGGCGAGCGCCAACGCCAGATAGGCGTAGCGACGGCGGTCGAAGGGGCGCCCGTTGGCGGTGCGGGCAGGCATCGTCGCGTCGAGGCGGTCCGCGGCGGTGAACAGGCGCGCGGTGGTCTCGGTGATCTCGAGCCGGTACCCGAACAGCTCGAGCAGGTCGTCGCGCAGTTCGGTGGCCCATCGGCGCACCAGCGGCAGCGCCAGCGGATCGGGATAGGAGGTCGTGACCAGATGATTGGCCAGCACCACCCGGGCCGCCCGCTGGTACGACTCGATCATCAGCGGGGAGATCTCGCGTGCCCTCACCGCACACTCACCCGCAGCCGGTCCAGGTGCAGGCGACCGCGCGTGGTCTGCACCGTCGTCGACACCTCGTGGGGCTCGAGGGTCAGCCGGACGCCGTTCGCCGATCCCGTCGAACTGCGGACGGTGCCGCTGACCGGCACCCGTGCCGTCAGCGCGGCGGTCAGCAGGCTCAGCAGCACCTCGGTCTCCTCGTCGTCGAGCGTGCGGTCGTACGCACCCCCCGCGGCGAGGGAACGCGCGGCCTCCGCCCGGGCCCGCTGCGCGGCGAGCTGGGCGTCGCGCAACCGGCGGATGCTCGCGTCGTTGCGTTGCAGGCGGCTCGGCGCCCCGACGGCGGCGTCCCGGCCGGTCTCGGCGAGGGTGCGGGAGATCTCCACCGGTGGCGCCTCCCACCACGACCGCGAGTCCGGGATGATGTCGGCGTCCGGGTGCACGGTGGACAGGTGCCGCGGCCGGCCGAGGTCGAACACCGCCTGGAACAGGGCGTGCGCGGAGTCCTCGGTGGGGGCGGCGGCGAACCAGCCGGCCAGGTGCCGCAGCTGGCTCTCCCGGCTGACGCCACCGCGCCGGGTCTCGGTCACGCGGCGCAGCAACGACAGCACCGCCGCGATCGCGCTCATCGTGCCCTCCCGCAGCCGATCGGACTCGCTGAGCCCGCCATGGGAGTGGCCGTCACCGCCGGCGGGGGCGACGAACCACTGCGTCAGGCCGGCCCACCGGGACGCCCAGTCGGCTTCCCGGTCGGCGACTGACAGGAACAGGCGCTCGTCGCTCGTCGCCGCGCGGGCCAGCAGTGCCGGTACTCCCGTCGACTCGACGGCCGCGATCGCCGCCGCGAGCTTCGGTGCGTACCGGGCCAGATCGGAACTGAACTCACGCATGTGGGTCAGCAGCGCGTCCTTGTGGACGAGGAACTCCTCGGGCGTGATCTCGGTGGTGCGGACCAGGTCGCCGAGCGTGAGATAGAACTGCGCGGCGCGCGTCGCCATGTCCGAGAGCGTGTCGTCGAGGCGCCGCAGCTTGCGGTAGATCAGGTCGCTGTCACCGACGCGGTTCGCGTCGGCCAGCTCGTGCAGGTCGGCGAGCAGGTCGGGCAGCGCCAGCCGGGACAGGGCCGCCTCGTCGAGGCGGGCGCCGATCACGTCCTCGACGGCGCGGAACGCCTGGTATCCGAGCCGGCTGAACTGGTAGACGAAGTGCCGGTTGCGGTACTCGGCGAGCGTCGCCGCCCGGGATCCGTCATAGCTGCGTTCGAGCACGCCCCACTGGTGCAGCTGGTCCAGGAGCGGCGCGATGTCGGGGGACTTCAGCGCGGAGTGGCCGAGCCGGTGCAGCGTCTGCTCGACCTCACCGGCGTGCAGCAGCACCACGTAGTTCGCCCGGGCGTGGTCGAACGCGCGCAGTACCCAGCGGTAGTCGATGCGCTTCTCCGCGGTCGCGAACGCGAACAGCCGCAGCCGGTCGCCCAAGGCGAAGTCGTCCGTCTCGCCTCGGTTCGCGAACGCGTCTCCTGCGTCGGGTGCCGGACCGGAATCGTTCACCGTGACAGGGTAGGGGAGCGGGACCGGGTCACCTAGCCGACCGGCCGAACGCGAGCGGCGCCCGCGCGTGATATCCACCGCTGTCGGGTGGACGTCGTGCGCGGGCGCCGCGGGCGCAGGAGGGATCAGACCGGGACGGGTGCTCCGTATGTCATGACGATGTCGCCGGATGCGGTCTCCAGTCGCGCGTACGGCCGCAGGGTGACCGGACCGATCGCGCCGGAGACGCTGCCGTGGACGCCGCTGATTCGGATCTTCGCGCCCGGTCCGCTGAACTCCTTGGCGTCGACGATCGGGACGTCGGTGATGCCACCCGGCTGCAGATCGAACGTGAAGTTCTGCTGCGGGATGATGTCGCCGAGCAGTTCGGCCCTGCCTCCGACCGCGAGGTCGAGGTCGGGGGCGGTGAGCAGGTTGGTGAGTGCGAGGCCGTTGGTGCCCTCGACTTCGAAGCCGAGTGCGGGCGTGTTCAGCTGGATCGTGGCGCCGGTCAGCGCGATCGGATACCCGACCTGGTAGCCGAACGAGAGCTTGCTGCCCTCCATCGCATCGGCCCCGGGGCCGGTGATCCTGGCCTCCGCGTATCCGCTGTGGAAGAACTCCCGGCTGAGCGGTGAGCTGTCCAGCGGAGGCACAGAGGTGATCTGCGTGTCACCCTGGCTGACCTCGATGGTGTTGTTCTGCGCGTCGACGATGCTGCTGGCGTTGTTCACGACGGCTCCCGCCGTGCCCGTACCGAGCGTGAGGCCGAGTGCTGCGACACCGGCGACCGCGAGCGCCTTCTTCGAATGCGTACGCCGGTGTCCCCCCGACGTGGAGGCCTGCTGAGAACGACGGGCCCTGCGAATCTCGGTCATGAAATACCTCATCCGTTAGGTCGTTACCAGGTCACGTGCTCGTGCCCGGTCACCGGCTGGGCGCTGATATCCCGATCCACTGCAGACGCTAGTGGATTACACTGCACAATGCGGCGATTTCTCGTGGGTCGATACATGGTGTTCACGAATGATGCACGTTCTCGCGCAACCATGTTCACGTGCAACCGTGCTCAGAAATTGGCTCGCGAGGAGGCCGGTTCAGGCACGACTGCGGTTCGCGGTTTCCCAGGCGCGGTCGTAGCGATTGCCTCCGGGCCGCTTCGGATCCTTGCTGCGGTAGACGACGTACGGCCTGCCCAGGTATCCCAGCGGGGCGCTGAACACGTGGACCAGGCGGGTGTACGGCCAGATCGCCAGCAGCGCCAGCACGGTCAGACCGTGCAGCTGGAAGCTCCACGGGACGCCGACCATCAGATCCGGCTGCGGGTTCAGCGAGAAAAGGCTGCGGAACCACGGAGACACCGTCGACCGGTAGTCGTAGTGGCCGAGGACCAGGTTCTCGCCGAGGGTGTTG
Source organism: Rhodococcus sp. NPDC003348 (assembly GCF_053589375.1). NCBI lineage: Bacteria > Bacillati > Actinomycetota > Actinomycetes > Mycobacteriales > Nocardiaceae > Rhodococcus > Rhodococcus sp. NPDC003348. Next base: position 2,111 of record NZ_JBSFRT010000011.1, on the reverse strand, counting down.
TACATGCCGGTCGCGATCACCGCGACGAACAGCACGTACATGATCTTGTCGCTGGTGCTGCTCGCCTTGCGCACGCTCGGAACGGTGATCCGCCGGTAGACCAGGATGGCCAGTCCGGCCACGGTCGCGAGACCGGCGGGAATCCCCATCCCGACCGCGGCCAGGTGGTACAGATTGTCCGAAATGCCCAGCGCCGCCGTCCAGCTCGCAGGAATGAGGACACCGCCGACGTGGCCGGCGAGCACCGCGAGAATGCCGAAGTGGAACAGGGGACTGCCCAGGCGAAGCAGCCGCGACTCGTACATCTGCGACGAGCGGGTGGTCCAGCCGAACTGGTCCTTGCGGTACCGCCACACATGGCCCACCACGAACGAGGTCAGGGCTATGTAGGGGAGGGTCAGCCAGAGCAGCGTGCTCAACGGGGAACTCCGATCGGGGGGTAGTCGTCGATGTGCGGGTGCAGCGCCGGATCGAGTGCGTACGTGTCGAGTCCCACGGTGTCCTCGGGCGGTCCCTCGGCGGCGAGCTTGACCACCTGCGCACGGTCGTCGGTGTCGAGGTCGGGCAGCGTCGCGCACAGCGCGTCCAGCACGCTCGCGTACGCGGATCCACCGTCGTGCAGGGACAGTCGCAGCACCTCGATGACGGCGCGGTGGTTGATCAGCAGTCGCAGGCCGCGCGCCGGGTCGGCGGTGGCCGCGAACTCGAGAACCACCGGCAGGAAGTCCGGCAGTTCGTGGTCGCCGAGTTCGAGGCCCGCATTGCGGTACGCGGTCTTGAAGCGCAGCAGCGCCATTCCCCGGTTCCTGGTGTCGCCGTACGCGTAGTACGACAGGTGCAGGCTCGACCGCCTGCGCAGGTCGAACGTCTCGACGTAGCGGGCCGCCAGCGCGATCGGGTCCTGTTCGCGCATGTGGTCGATGCAGGCGCACAGGCCTTCGCCCGCCGGTGCGGGAAGGTCGGAAGCCGCGGCACGCAGGTCGTCGAGCAGATCCAGCGTCGACTGGTGTGGATAGTCGAGGACCAGGGCCGCGATCCGCCACACCAGGCGCCGCTGGGTCTCGGACATCGAACCCGCGACCGGAGCGGCCCGCCGCGACCGCCGCATGCCGAGCACTCCCATCACGAATCCTCCCGCGAGCCGGCGGGGACGAGGCCCTCGGTGCTGCGTCCGTCCCAGTTGAGGAGGTTGATTCGCCGTTCCTTGTTCTCCGGCGCCGCACCGTTGGAGTCCTCGCCGACGAGGTGGAACTTGTCGGCGACGACGTCGAGGGCGGTCATGCCCGGCCCGCCCATCCCCGGGCCGCCGTCGTCGTCGAGGCTGCACCCGGTGGCCATGGCGTCGAGCCGGTGCGCGTCGGAACCCGCCCCCGTCGGGATCACGTACCGGTCCTCGTACTTGGCCAGCGCGAGCAGCCGGTACATCGCCGTCAGCTCGTCCGGCGTCAACCGGACCGCCGCGGCGACCTCCGGACGGATCGACTCGCCGAGGTTCACCTGACGCATGTGCGCGCGCATCGCGGCCAGCCGCTGCAACGAGGCCCGGACCGGTCCGATCTCGCCGGCGGTGAACAGTTCGGCCAGGTACTCGATCGGGATCCGCAGAGAGTCGATGGCGCCGAACAGGTTGTCGGCGGACTCGCCGTCGTGCCTGGTGTCCGACAGCGCCTCGACCATCGGGGACAGCGGCGGGATGTACCAGACCATCGGCATGGTCCGGTACTCCGGATGCAGCGGCAATGCCACCTGGTAGTCCACGATCAGCTTGTAGACGGGCGAACTCTGGGCGGCCTCGATGAATTCGGCGGAGATGCCCGCCCGCTCGGCCTCGGCGACCACCCGCGGGTCGTGCGGATTGAGGAACACCCCCAGCTGCGACGGGTAGAGGTCCTCGTTCTCGGTGACCGACGCCGCATCGAGCACGGCATCGGCGTCGTAGAGCATCACCCCGATGTAGCGGAGCCGGCCGACGCACGTCTCCGAGCAGATGGTCGGGATCCCGACCTCGATCCGCGGGTAGCAGAACGTGCACTTCTCGGCCTTGCCGGTCTTGTGGTTGAAGTAGATCTTCTTGTACGGGCAGCCGGTGACGCACTGCCGCCAGCCGCGGC
>NZ_JBSFRT010000010.1:0-143270 GCF_053589375.1 Rhodococcus sp. NPDC003348 | reverse complement strand
AAAACACACCACCACCCCATAAAAACAGAATTGGGGGTGGAGCAGTGTCTATCCCTCTCTGCCCCTCCCCAACCCCCCCCGCCGCGCGCCCCCCCCCCCCCCCCTTTCGGTGTTCGTCAGGTATATCGGCACGTCAACGCCGTAAAGGGGGAGACGTCAGGCCGTTCGGTCTCTATTCTAGGTGGTGTTCCTGACGGTCTACGAATCCGTTTCGGGGGCCGTCTTCCCGCAATCGGTGACCGAATCACCGAGCTTTCGGAGTAGGAGCCCCACCATGAAACTTCACAAGGCCGCGGTGCTGTCCGCGGCCGTGGTTGCAGCGATGGGTGTCGGCGCAGGCAACTCCTATGCCAGTGCGGTTCCGGCGCCAGGTGACACACAGGTCGGATACGAGACCTCGGTCCTCCCCGGCGGTCGCTCGGTGGCGACCGTCCTCGACTCGGGAGCCTTCCGGCTGGCGGCGGGTGGCACCGCCGTCGACGTCGTCAACGATGCGGGCACCGCCCTGACCCGGGTGCCCCTCGCCTACGGTGTCGGGGACGATCTCGTCCCGATCGGCGCCACCATCGGACAGGGTGGCAGGGAACTGACCCTGACCCCGCAGATGCCGCCGGTCGGTGTGCATCCCGCGTACAGCCAGGCCGCCTACGACAAGATGGTCGCCGAGATCCAGAAGGGCTGGTTGAACGGCGGACAGTTGAACGCGAACACCGGCGCCGTGATCGGACTGGTGGTGGGGTGCGTCCTGTTCCTCTTCGTCGGATGCCCCCTCGGCGCCGCGATCGGTGGCACCATCGGCGCCGTCACCGGTGTGGTGAACGCGAACCCCGCGGTCCAGCCTGCGGTGTTCGAATTCGTCGCCAGCCTGCCCTGATCGCCGAGATCGCCCGGATCGCAACCCGACCGGAGCGCTCGGTTCCGACGGTTCAGTTCCCGGCCGTGCGGCTCACGAGGTTGTACGCCGGGTTCAGGGCCGCTGCGCCCCTGACTTCGGTGCCCGCACCCGAGGTGTACCGCTGTGTGGTGGTCATCGACTCGTGACCGAGCATGCGCATCAGGGTGTAGACGCTGACGTTCTGATCGGCCATCGCCGTCGCGAAGGTGTGTCGAAGTTGGTGCACCAGAGCGCCTTTCGCGCGATCGCCGTTGATCCCCGCGCGACGGTACGCCCGCTCGACGCGGTACTGGAGGGTGCCTCGGGTGATCCGGGAACCGTCGCGTCCGACGAACATCGGGTCCGAGGCCGCGAAGCGCTGCCACGGCCCGGCATCCGCACGCCGGCGCGCGGTGCCGGGGAACCGCTGCGCGCGGCTGGACAGGTAGTCGCCGAGGACGTCGACGACGACCGGCTCGACTGTGACCACCCGTTGCTTGTTGCCCTTGCCGTGGACGTGGATGACCTTGGCCTGGTCGGCGGCGTCGCGCAGGTCGCCGAGGTCGATGGCGATCAACTCCGCGGAGCGCAGTCCGGTCAGCAGGCCGGTGAGGATCAGCGCGAAATCGCGTTCCGGCCACGCGCGGGCGCCTTCGTCGGGGGCCTGCAGGGTGGTCACGAGGCGTTCGACCGCGTCCGCATGGAACGCCTTGGGTACCGTCTTCGGCGCCTTCGGACGCAACACCGACGACATCGGATTGGCGACAATCGCGTCTGCGGCGAACAAGAAGTCGCACAACATGTTCCAGGTCGACCAGCAGCGGCGGATGGAGGCCGGCTGCCGGGTGTCGGCGTACTCGGCGAATGCGGTTCTCAGGGCCGCCTTGTCGATGACGTCGGGTGTGAGCCGCGCGGCGGAGGTGCCCGCGACGCGGGCGAGGGAGTCGGCCACCGCCCGGTAGTCCTGCCGGTAGGCCCGAAGGGTGTTCGGTGACGGCTTGGCCGTGCTGCGGTAGACGAGGAACTCCTCGAACCAGTCGTGCAGGGATTCGGTCACGTGTTCGATTGTGCAGGAAGGGGCGCACGGTGCGCGAGCGGGTGCCGGAACCCGCCGACGGCAGCGGTCGGCCGGGCGTTGACAACCGTCAACAGTAGGATCGGCGCGTGGATCCCGACATGTGCGCGTACCGGTACTCGTTCGTCACCGGGGTTCTTCCCGTGCGGGTGGAGGACCGGGTGCGCGACGAGCTCGGTGGGGTGATCGCGGATCACGGCCCGTTGCAGGTGGTCACGGCGAGCGGAACGGGGTATCGCGGGTACGCGGCCGGTATCGACCTCGTCGCACGGCTCAGCGAGCTCGGCGTCGACGTGGAACGCACGCAACCGGACCTGGTGGACCGTCGGCTGATCGCGCAGCGCGCCGGCTGCACGAGGCAGGCGGTCGCACTGTGGGTGAACGGGCAGCGGCACCAGGGGGACCCGTTTCCGTTGCCGTTCAACCTCACGCTGGGCCAGACCTGGCTGTGGGGTGAGGTGCAGGCATGGTTGCTCCGCCGGGGTGTCGCGGTGGACGACACCGTTGCCATCCCCACGATGCGCGATCACATGCGCGTCGATTCGCACATCGCGCACCGGCGGGCCGACTACCGCGTGATCGCCGCCCGCGCCCGCGGGTCTGAAGACCCGGAGGGTGATTCCGGGTAACCGGTGCCGGTATCGGGCCTATCGTGGACACCAGCGGCAAATCGGGTGGAGTGGGGCCGCGGATGCATGAATTGTCGATCGCGCAGAGCGTCGTGGACGCGGTGTGCGAGCGAGCAGGCGACCGTCGCGTGCACAGCGTGCGCGTGGAGGTCGGAGTGCTGTGCGCGGTGATCCCCGACTCGATGCAGTTCTGTTTCGAGTTGGTCACCGCGGGCACCGTCGCCGAGGGCGCCCGGCTGGACATAGACACCCCTGCGGGGGCGGGACACTGCCGCGCGTGCGGTTCGGACTTTCCCCTGTCCGATCCGATTCTGTTGTGCGCCTGCGGAAGTGCCGATGTCCAGGTTCGGTCGGGCCGGGAGCTGCGAATCGTGTCGATGGAAGTGAGCTGAAGCGATGTGTGCCACCTGCGGCTGCGGCGAGGAGGCGGGACCGCGTGTGACGGTTCCCGGCGAGCACGAGCACGAGCACGGTCACGAGCACGGTCACGAGCACGAGCACGAGCACGAGCACGAGCACGAGCACGAGCACGAGCACGAGCACGAGCACGGTCATGGCCACGGCCACGGCCACGAGCACGACCATTCGCGGCCCCGGACCGAGACCGTCATGCTCGAACAGCAGGTGCTCGCGAAGAACGACCTGCTCGCCGCGCGTACCCGCGGTTGGCTCGACGATCGGGGCGTGACGGCGGTCAACGTGATGAGCTCGCCCGGGGCGGGGAAGACGACGCTCCTCGAACGGACGATCGGTGACCTGCGGGCGACGACACAGATCTCGGTGATCGAGGGCGACCAGGAAACCCTGCTCGACGCGGAACGCATCCGCTCCACCGGTTGCGCAGTGGTGCAGGTCAACACCGGCGCCGGCTGTCACCTCGACGCGCAGATGATGCACGATGCGCTCGCCGCACTCGAGCCGGCCTCGGGCACACTGCTGTTCGTGGAGAACGTCGGGAACCTGGTGTGCCCGGCGCTGTTCGACCTCGGGGAGCGGTCCAAGGTGGTGGTCATCTCGACACCCGAGGGAACGGACAAGCCGCTGAAGTACCCGCACATCTTCGCGGCCGCGGATCTGGTGATCGTCAACAAGGTGGACCTGCTGCCGTACGTGAACTTCGATCTCGAAACCTGTACGCGCCACGCGAGATCGGTCAATCCCGATGTGGAGCTGATCGCACTGTCCGCCACCACCGGCGAAGGTCTCGACCGGTGGTACCGCTGGCTGGCCGACGGGTGCGGGGCGAGCACGTGATTCGTTGACATCCACCGTCGACGAGGGCCTTAATAGAAGGAGCGTTGCGCAGGGAGTTCGATGATCGACTCCGGCGAAGTGAACGTAGGAGTGCTGTGCGCTCCGAAAGGTGGTCGGCATGCCCACATCACAAGCTCAGGCGGCCGAAGAGACTTTGATCCACGTCTTGTGGATCAACGCCGGGCTCAGTTGCGACGGCGATTCCGTGGCACTGACCGCGGCCACTCAACCGAGTGTGGAGGAGATCGCGCTCGGCGCGTTGCCGGGACTGCCGAAAGTGGCGGTGCACTGGCCCCTGATCGACTTCGAGTGCGGCCCCGAGGGCGGCGCGGACGACTTCCTCGAATGGTTCCGCAAGGCCGACCGCGGGGAACTCGAACCGTTCGTGCTGGTGGTCGAGGGGTCGATTCCCAACGAGAAGCTGCACGACGAGGGCTACTGGTGCGGCTTCGGCAACAACGAGGAGACGGGTCAGCCGATCACCACCAGCGAGTGGCTGGACCGGCTCGCGCCCAAGGCCACTGCGGTCGTCGCGGCGGGCACGTGCGCCACGTACGGCGGGATCCACGCGATGGCAGGCAATCCGACCGGAGCGATGGGCGTGCCGGACTACCTCGGCTGGGAATGGAAGTCGAAGGCGGGCATCCCCATCGTGTGCGTTCCCGGATGCCCGATCCAGCCGGACAACCTGTCGGAGACGCTGACGTACCTGCTGTACATGGCCACCGACCAGGCCCCGATGATCCCGCTCGACGAGGCGCTGCGTCCACAGTGGTTGTTCGGCGCCACGGTGCACGAGGGCTGCGACCGCGGCGGATACTACGAGCAGGGTGAGTTCACCACCGAGTACGGATCCCCGGAATGCCTTGTGAAACTGGGTTGCTGGGGTCCGGTCGTCAAGTGCAACGTGCCCAAGCGTGGCTGGATGAACGGCATCGGAGGCTGCCCGAACGTGGGCGGGATCTGCATCGGCTGCACCATGCCCGGCTTCCCGGACAAGTTCATGCCGTTCATGGACGAGCCGCCCGGTGGCCTGCTCTCGAGTACGGCCTCCGGTGTGTACGGATCGGTCATTCGGCGTCTGCGCAGCATCACCGCTCGCACGCTGGACGACGAGCCGCATTGGCGTACCCCGGGCTCGACGCTGGAAACGGGAGCAGTACGTACCTGGTAGACCGACCTCTCGAGAGGCAGATCGATGACAGAGATCATCCCCGAGCCGTCGCACAAGCAGACGGATTCCGGCGGCCTCGTGGAGATGGCCTGGGATCCGATCACCCGCATCGTCGGCAGCCTCGGCATCTACACCAAGATCGACTTCGAGAACAAGCAAGTGGCCGAGTGCCACAGCACCTCCTCGATCTTCCGTGGGTACTCGCTGTTCATGAAGGGCAAGGATCCTCGGGACGCCCACTTCATCACCAGCCGCATCTGCGGGATCTGCGGTGACAACCACGCGACCTGCTCCTGCTACACGCAGAACATGGCGTATGGGGTCAAGCCGCCGCACCTCGGGGAATGGATCGTCAACCTCGGCGAGGCCGCGGAGTACATGTTCGACCACAACATCTTTCAGGAGAACCTGGTCGGCGTCGACTACTGCGAGAAGATGGTGTCCGAGACCAACCCGGGTGTCCTGGCGAAGGCCGAGAACACCCGTGCCCCGCGCGAGGACCAGCACGGCTACCGCACCGTCGCCGACATCATGCGTTCCCTCAACCCGTTCACCGGGGAGTTCTACCGCGAGGCCCTGCAGGTGAGCCGCTCGACCCGGGAGATGTTCTGTCTCATGGAGGGACGGCACGTGCACCCGTCCACCCTGTACCCGGGCGGGGTCGGCACCGTCGCGACGGTCCAGTTGATGACCGACTACATGACCCGGCTCATGCGCTACGTCGAGTTCATGAAGAAGGTCGTCCCGATGCACGACGATCTGTTCGACTTCTTCTACGAGGCGCTGCCGGGCTACGAGAAGGTGGGCCTGCGGCGCACCCTCCTCGGTTGCTGGGGGTCGTTCCAGGACCCGGAGGCGTGCAATTTCGCCTACCGCGACATGGAGGACTGGGGCCGGAAGATGTTCGTCACCCCGGGCGTGGTCGTCGACGGGAAACTGGTGACCACCTCGCTCGTCGACATCAACCTCGGCCTGCGGATCCTGCTCGGCTCGTCGTACTACGAGGACTGGTCCGATCAGGAGACCTTCGTCGCGACCGATCCGCTGGGCAACCCGGTGGACCGACGTCACCCCTGGAACCAGCACACGAACCCGCGTCCGCAGAAGCGCGACCTGGAGGACAAGTACAGCTGGGTGATGTCGCCGCGCTGGTTCGACGGCACCGATCACCTCGCCCTCGACACCGGCGGCGGACCCCTCGCCCGGCTGTGGTCGACGGCGCTGGCCGGGCTGGTCGACATCGGCTACGTCAAGTCCACAGGCTCGAGCGTGCAGATCAACCTCCCCAAGACCGCGCTCAAGGGACCGGTCACCCTCGAGTGGAAGATCCCAGAGCACGGCAGCAACACCCTCGAACGCAACCGGGCCCGCACCTACTTCCAGGCATACGCCGCCGCGTGTGCGCTGCACTTCGCGGAGCAGGCACTCACCGAGATCCGGGCCGGCCGCACCAAGACCTGGGAAACCTTCGAGGTGCCCGACGAGGGCATCGGCTGCGGATTCACCGAGGCCGTGCGCGGTGTCCTCTCGCACCACATGGTGATCCGCGACGGGAAGATCGCGAACTACCACCCGTATCCGCCGACGCCGTGGAACGCCAGCCCCCGCGACAGCTACGGCACCCCCGGTCCGTACGAGGACGCGGTGCAGGGGCAGCCGATCTTCGAGGAGAACGACCGCGAGCACTTCAAGGGCATCGACATCATGCGCACGGTGCGCAGTTTCGACCCGTGCCTGCCCTGCGGGGTGCACATGTACCTCGGTGGCGGGAAGACCCTCGAGAAGCTGCACTCGCCGACCCAGTCGCTCACCGGGGAGTGACGGATGGAGCGGTGGCGGGAGTCGGGTGAACGAATCGAGGCGTTGCTGGACGCGAGTTCCGCCGCCGGGCCGGCGGCCCGGGGACGCGCCGAGGACCTCGTCCGGGAGGTGATGGGCCTCTACGGCGCGGGGCTGGCGAGGATCCGCGACCTGGCGGCCCGAGACCCGGAGTTGACGGACGAACTCGCCCGAGACGACCTCGTAGCCAGCCTGCTGCTCGTACACGGCCTGCACCCGCACGACGCGCCGACCCGGATTCGCACCGCACTCGACGCGGTGCGCCCCTATCTGGGATCGCACGGCGGTGACGTGGAACTGGTCGAGGTCAGTGGAGGTGTGGCCCGGCTGCGTCTGCTGGGCAGCTGCCACGGCTGCCCGTCGTCCGCGGTGACCCTCGAACTCGCCGTGCAGGACGCGGTGCGAGCGGCCGCGCCCGAGGTCACCGAGCTCGAGGTCGAGACGGCCGCCGCCCCGGATCCCGCGGTGATCCCGGCCGACGCACTGTTCACCCGGGTGCACGCGGGCTCCGGGGGAACCTGGTGCGCGGCACCGGAACTCGACCGGCTCGCCGAGGGTGACGTGGGAGGCTTCGCCGTCGCGGGACAGCAGGTGCTCGCCTGTCGTCTCTCCGGCGAGATCCTCGCCTACCGCGACCGCTGCCCGGCATGCACCCACACGTTCGCCGGGGCGGTGCTGCACCGCGGAGCGTTGGCCGGCGCCGCCGTCCTGCGGTGCCCGCACTGCTCGGCGCACTTCGACGTCCGCGGCGCCGGGGCACGGATAGACGCCGGCACCGACGACCACCTCGACCCGGTGCCGGTCCTGGTGCGGGACGGGGTGCTGTCCGTCGCGATGCCCGCCGGAGTGCCGTGATGTCGTCCCCGTTCGAGGTACTGCAGCGACTGTCCGCGCCGCGCCCGGCCGGGGAGCGCTGCGAAATGTGCGCGGTCGGTGTCGGCGCCGGGCACGCCCACGTCGTCGACGTCCGGGCGCGGCAGCTGATGTGCGTGTGCAGGCCCTGCTATCTGCTGTTCACCGACCCGGACGCGGACCTGCACTACCGGGCGGTGCCGGAGCGTTACCTGTCCTTCCCGGACTTCGCGCTGGCCTCCGGACAGTGGGCGGCCCTCGAGATCCCCGTGGGCCTGGCGTTCTTCTTCCACAACTCGGTCCTCGGCCGGACCGTCGCGCTCTACCCCGGACCGGCCGGCGCGACCGAATCGGAACTGCCCCTCGACACCTGGGAGCGGGTCCGCGCCGACAACCCGTCGCTCGTGACCCCGCAGCCGGACGTCGAGGCACTGCTCCTGCGAGCGCCCCGCCGCGGCGCCGCCGACTGCCATCTGGTGCCCATCGACGCCTGCTACGAGTTGGTGGGTCGGCTGCGCCGCGTCTGGCGCGGCTTCGACGGCGGCTCCGACGCCCGCGCCGAACTCGACAACTACTTCGCCGAGATCGCGCGGCGCAGCCGGCCCGTCCCGGCGAGGGGCCCGTCGTGACATCCCTGGAGTTCGAGGTCGCTCGTATCGAGCCCGAACCGTATGCCGTCACCCCGAACCTGGTGGCCCGCATCCGCATCCGCGAAACGACCGGCGCGGCGGTGCACAGCGTCGCGCTGCGCTGCCAGGTGCGTCTGGAACCGGGACGTCGCCGCTACGAGCCGGACGCCGCCGACACCCTGGGTGACCTGTTCGGCACCCGCGACCGCTGGGGCGGCACACTGTCGTCGTTCTCGTGGCTGCAGACCGCGACGATGGTGCCCCGATTCCAGGACGAGTGCGAGACAACCCTGCCGCTGCCGTGCACCTACGACTTCGAGGTCGCGGCGACCCGGTATCTGAACGCTCTCCCCGACGGTGCGGTGCCGTTGCTGCTGCTGTTCAGTGGCATGGTGTTCACCCAGGGGCCGACCGGGACGGTCGTCGAGCCCGTGCCCTGGGACCGCGAGGCCCGCTTCGACATGCCGGTGACGGTGTGGCACCAGATGGTGCGAACCCACTTTCCCGCGACCGGCTTCGCCCGCCTCGGCCACGACACCCTGGCCGCGCTGACCCGATACAAGGTCGCACACGGTCACACCGACTTCGACGCGGCGGTCTCCGCACTGCTGGCCGAGAGCACGGCGCGCGGACCGGGGGAGGTGGCGTCGTGAAGGGAGCCACTCCGGAAGCCGGTCGTTCCGCGGGCTCCACTCCGGACCCGGTCCGGGCCGTCGCCGATGCCGTGCTCTACGAGGGCTACCTGCTCTACCCGTACCGGGCGAGTTCCCGTAAGAACTACTCGCGGTGGCAGTTCGGCGTGCTCGGCCCGCCCGGTGCCGCCGCGGCCGGATTCGGCGAGGAACCGACACTGGCGGCGCAGTGCGTGCTGCGCACACTCGGCGCGGGCACGACGATCGACGTGGCGCTCCGCTTCCTGCAGCTGCAGACGCGGACGGTGCAGCGCCGGGACGGGGACGGCCACGTCACCGTCGACGAACTGACCGTCGCGAACCGAACCTGGATCGGCTGGGACGAGGCCGTGGAGGTCGAGGTCCCCATCGGCCCCCTGCCCGTGACGACCGAGCCGCCCGTGACGACCGAACCGGCGGTGCACACGATCGCGATCGCCGTCCCCGGCGGCGACGACGTCGAACCGCTCACCGCGCCGGACGGGACGCCGGCCGGCCGCGTGCTGCGCCGGCGGTGGCCACTGTGTGCCGTGCTCCGCGTGGAGACCGCCGCCCCGGACGGTTCCGGCGCCCCGCTGCGACTGGACCTCACCGTCGAGAACACCGGCGCGCCGCCCGGCGACGCCACCGACGCGTTGCGTCGGTCGCTGCTCGGCGCACACCTGATCGTCACCGCCGACGCCGGGCGGTTCGTCTCGCTGCTCGAACCACCCACCGACGCCGCCGATCTCGCGACCGGCTGCACGCACTCGCGCTGCTTCCCGGTCCTCGCCGGAGACCACGACCCCGCCACCCCCGGCGAGGCCGAGACGATGCTGGTGTCGCCGATCATCCTGTACGACCACCCCCGGATCGCCGACCAGAGCGGCGGGGACCTGTTCGACGCCACCGAGATCGACGAGATCCTCACCCTGCGGGTCCTGACCCTCACCGACGACGAGAAGGCCGAGGCCCGCGCCACCGATCCCCGCGCCGGCCGGATCGTCGACCGCTGCGAGACGATGACCCCCGCCGACATGCAGGCCCTGCACGGCACCCTCCGCGACCCGCACGGTGACACGGTGTGCGACCCGCACGGTGACACGGTGTGCGACCCGCACGGTGACATCGCGTGCGACCCGCACAGTGACGGCGGGCTGATTCCCGACGTGCCCGACGGTGTCGACTGGTGGACACCCGAGGCCGACACCAGCGTCCGACCCGAGACGGACGGAGTGCTCGTCGGCGGTGTGCGCGTCGCCAAGGGCAGCCTGGTGCGCCTGCACCCCTCACGCCGCGCCGACGCCCAGGACCTGTTCTTCGCCGGCCGCATCGCGCGGGTGTCCACCGTGCACGCCGACGTCGACGGCGACACCCATGTCGGGGTCGTGCTCGTCGACGATCCGGCCGCCGACCTCCACGACTGGTACGGGCGCTACCTGTACTTCGCACCCGACGAGCTCGAGCCGATCACAAGGAATGGGGAGTCATGAGATTCATGGGAAAGCTGACCACCCTGGCCCTGGCCGCCGCCGCAGCCGCCGCGGTCGCCGTCACGGTGCAGTCGCTGCCGGACATCCAGCGGTACCTGCGGATCCGGAAGATGTGAGGACCTGCGCGTGCGCATCCTGGTGGCGGGCATCGGCAACATCTTCCTCGGCGACGACGGCTTCGGCCCCGAGGTCGTGCGACGGCTGGCGGCCGGCACCCACGAGACGATCGCACCCGGAACCCGTGTGGTGGACTACGGGATCCGCGGCATGCACCTCGCCTACGACCTGCTCGACGGGTGGGACGCCCTCGTCCTCGTCGACGCCGTCCCCGACACCGGCGACCCGGGTGCGCTGCGCGTCTTCGAGGCCGACACCACCGACCGCGGCGGCGGTGGCCTCGACGCCCACGCCATGGACCCGGCCGCCGTTTTCGCCGGCCTCGCCGCGCTCGGCGGGCACCCGCCGCCCACCGTCGTGGTCGGGTGCCAGGCCGCGAACGTCGCCGAGACCCTCGGCCTCTCGCCCGCGGTCGCCGCAGCCGTCGACCCCGCCGTCGCCGCCGTCCACCGGACCCTGAAGCTCCTCGACGACCGCGGCACCGTCGGTGTCGCCGCGGCCGGCGGGAAAGAGGGCTGACCGATGTGCCTGGGCATCCCGGGACAGGTGATCCGAAAGCTCGACGGCTACGCCGGGCAACTCGCCCTCGTCGATGTCGCCGGTGAGCAGCGCAAAGTGAACATCGGCATGCTCGACGACCCCGAACTCGGCCCGGGCGACTGGATCGTCATCCACATGGGCTTCGCGATGGACCGGGTGGACGAGGCCGGCGCGCAGCGGGCGATGGCCGGGCTCGAACTGATCGGGCGCCCCCGAAACGATCAGGGGCACCGCCCGCGTGACGAGCCGGGGACCTCGCCGTGAAGTCGCTGGTCGAGCGACGGCGCCTGACGGTCCGTGGAGTGGTCCAGGGCGTCGGGTTCCGGCCGTTCGTCGCCGGACTGGCCCGCGAGCTGCGCCTCGGCGGGTACTGCGGCAACGACGACGGCGGGGTGTTTCTCGAGATCGAGGGCGACGCGGCGGATCTGGACGAGTTCGCTCGCCGCCTCCGCGACGATGCGCCGCCGCTCGCGCTGCTCGCCGAGGTGACCGGCACGGCGCGACCCCCACGGGGTGAGCGCGACTTCCGCATCGTGGACAGCCACCGCACCGACGGTGCGCGCACCCTGATCCCGCCGGACGTGGCGACCTGCGCCGACTGCCTGCGGGAACTGCACGACCCCACCGACCGGCGCCATCGGCACCCGTTCGTCAACTGCACGAACTGCGGTCCGCGCTACACGGTGATCACCGACCTGCCCTACGACCGGCCGGCCACCACGATGGCGCGATTCGAGATGTGCCCGAACTGTGCCCGCGAGTACGCCGACCCCACGGACCGCCGCTACCACGCGCAACCGATCTGCTGCCCGGACTGCGGGCCGCGGATCTTCGCCGAACGCGACGGGATCCGCATCGACGGCGACGACGCGGTGCTGACCACGGTCCAGACGGCCCTCGCCGCCGGAGACATCGTGGCGGTCAAGGGGATCGGCGGCTTCCACCTGCTGTGCGACGCGACGAACCCCGCGGCCGTGGCGCGTCTGCGGGACCGCAAGCACCGGCCCTGCAAGCCGTTCGCGGTGATGGCGCCGGACGTCGCCGCGGTCGCCGCGCTCTGCGCGCTGTCCGATGCCGAGGAGGCCGTGCTGACCGGCCCGGCCCGGCCCATCGTGTTGCTGCGGACGCGACCCGGCGCGGTGGTCGCCGACGCGGTCGCGCCCGGACTCGACGAACTCGGGGTGATGCTGCCGTACACCCCGCTGCACCACCTGTTCTTCGCACCGGTGCCCGACCGTGACGCCCGGGTGCCGCGACTGCTGGTCGCGACGTCGGGCAACCTGTCCGGCGAACCGCTGTGCACCGACAACGACGACGCCCGGACCCGGCTCGGACCGATCGCCGACCTGTTCCTGCTGCACGACCGGGACATCGCCGTGCCCTGCGAGGACTCGGTGGTCGCGGTCGCCGACGGCGCGGAACTGCCGCTGCGCCGCTCCCGCGGATTCGCACCGATGCCGGTGCTGCTGGGTGAATCGGCGCCGGTGGTGCTCGCGGTGGGCGCCGAGGTGAAGAACACCTTCTGCCTGACGCGGCAGGACTACGCCTTCTGCTCGGCCCACCTCGGGGACATGGGCACCGTCGAGAGCCGGCGGGCCTTCGAGACGTCGGTCGCGCAGTTGACCGCGCTGCACGGGGTCACTCCCGAGGTGGTGGTGGCCGACGCGCATCCCGGCTACACGACCCGGCAGTGGGCCGAACGTCATGCCGAGGCCCACGGCCTGGACCTGCACACGGCCGCGCACCACCACGCGCACGTCGCCTCCCTGCTCGCCGAGCACCGGCGGCTCGGGACCGCGGTCCTGGGGATCGCCTTCGACGGCACCGGATACGGCTGCGACCGCACGGTGTGGGGCGGTGAGCTGCTGCTGGTCGGCCCGGACCCCCTCGACTCCCGCCGGGTCGGACACCTGCGCCCGTTCCCGCTGCCCGGCGGCGACATCGCGGTGCGCACCCCGGCGCGCGTCGCGCTGGCCGTGCTGCGGGAGGCAGGCATCACCGAGATCGACGACCTGCCGCCCGCGACCGCGCTCGGCGCGGACGAGCGCGCGCTGGTGGACTCGCAACTGACCACCGGTGTCGGCTGCGTGCGCACCACCAGCGCCGGGAGACTGTTCGACGCGGCGGCCTCCGTGCTGGGCGTGCGGCACCGGATCAGCTACGAGGCGCAGGCCGCGATCGAGCTCGAGGCACTGGCGCGCAGCGCCGCGGACCCGGTGGCGCTCCCGTGGGCGGTGCACGGCGAGGAACTCGACTGGACGGGCACCGTCGGCCACCTCGTCGACGGTGTCCGGCACGGTATCCCCGCCGCGACACTCGCCGCGGGCTTCCACCTCGCGCTGGCGGCCGGGACGGCCGAGCTGGCGACCCGGGCGGCCGACGCGGCCGGGGTGCACACGATAGGGCTCACGGGCGGCGTGTTCCAGAATCGGGTGCTGCTGAGTGCGATCCGAAGCATGCTGCAGGACAACGGGTTCGAAGTCCTCACCCACAGGCGGGTGCCGCCGAACGACGGTGGTCTCTCGCTGGGTCAGGCCGCACTCGGTGCCGCCTGGGCGCGCAGCCGGGTAGCGGAGCGCGAGGGAAGGGGGCGAGCGCGATGACCGCGACCGACCGGACCACCGGCCCCGACCCCGACCCCATCGGGCCGGAACTGGCCGCCGATCTCGCCGACACCGCGCTGGCCCTGGCCCGCCGATTCCACGCCGGCGCCACCCTGTGGGTGGTCTCCCCGCAGTGGGAACCGCACGCCCACCACGTGGCGGTCGAGTTCGTGCACCCGGTGATCATGGGCAAACGCGCGCTGCCGTCGGTGTCGCTGGTGGAGCCGGACCCCGTGGCCCAGTGTCGCGTCGCCACCCGTCCGGGCGACGTGATCCTCGCCGTTGCCTCCGCCGACCAGCAGGCCGTCCGCGAGATCGTGCGGCGCGCCCCCGCGTGGGGCGCCGACACGATCTGGATCGGCTGCGGCCCCCGCCCGGCGCCCGGCGCCGCCACCCACGTGCTGTGGGTGGACTCGGACGACCCGATGGTCCCCGCGACCGGCCGGTTCGTGCTGCTCTATCACCTGCTGTGGGAACTGACCCACGTGTGCTTCGAACATCCCGGACTGCTGACCGCTCCCGACTGCACCGACGAGGTGTGTGTCACCTGCAGCGACGAGGGCAGGCTCGGCGAGGTGGTATGGGTGGCCGACGACACCGGGACCGCGCCGGTGCGCACCGCGGACGGGCAGGAGCAGGTCGACGTCTCGCTGCTCGGCCGCGTCGCCGCCGGCGACCTGGTGCTGGTGCACGGCGGGGTGGCGATCACGCGACTCGACACCGGGGACCTCGAGGCCGGGCCGAGCGAGAGTGGGGAGGAGCCGTGACCACCGAACCGGAGAACACGGCGAACACTGCGCCGGAGAACACCGACTTCCTCTACCCGTTCATCGACGCCCAGGAGCGTGATGCCACCGCGCTGCTGCGCGACCTCGCCGCGTCGGCTCGCGGGAAGGCGACCGAAAGCGCTCGCCTGCAACGTGTCTCGCTCGACGAGTACGGGGTGGCGATCGCCGTGGCGGGCCGACGCATGGCGGAGCGCTTTGCTCGTGGTGGACGCCTCTACACCTTCGGCAACGGCGGCAGCTCGACCGACGCGGCGACCCTGGCGACCCTGTTCAGCCGGCCCGCGCGGGGGAGGGCGGTACCCGCCTGGTCGCTGGCGGCGGACCAGGCGGTGGTGACCGCTCTGGGCAACGATGTCGGCTTCGACCTGATCTTCTCGCGGCAGATCATCGCGCACGCCCACGAGCACGACGTGGCGATCGCCCTGTCCACCTCCGGCAATTCCGACGACCTGATGACGGCGCTGACCGAGGCGCGTTCCCGCGGCCTGCTCACGATCGGTTTCGCCGGACACGACGGCGGCCGGATGGCCGCGACCGATCACCTCGACTTCTGTTTCACGGTCCGCTCGCAGAGCATCCACCGGATCCAGGAGAGCCACGCCCTGCTCGGGTACCGGCTGTGGTCGGTCGCGCAGGCAGCCCTGACGGAGATCGACGTGGGAGGTCGGCCATGAGCGCGGAGACCGACGTGGGAGGTCGACCATGAGCGCGGAGACCGACGTGGGAGGTCGACCATGAGCGCGGAGACCGAGGCAGGAGGTCGACCATGAGTACCGAGGCCGAACGGGAGGACCGGGTCCTCGAACGGATCGAGGCGTTCCGGCGGCGTCGGCCACGACTGCGGGACACGGTGATCTCGCTGTCGCACGGCGCCGGCGGCAAGGCGTCCGCCGCGCTGGTGGATGCGGTGTTCGTCGACGCGTTCCGCAACACCGAACTCGAGCAGCTCGGCGACGCCGCGACCGTGCGCCCAGGCCCCGCGGAGCGGCTCGCGTTCTCGACCGACTCGTTCGTCGTGCAGCCGCTGTCGTTCCCGGGTGGCTCGATCGGGCATCTGGCCGTGCACGGCACCGTCAACGACCTGGCCGTGTCCGGGGCCCGTCCGCGTTGGCTGTCGGCGGCGTTCGTCATCGAGGAGGGTTTCGAGATCGACCGGCTGCGCGGGATCGTCGCCGACATGGCGACCGCGGCCACCGCGTCCGGGGTCGAGATCGTCACCGGTGACACCAAGGTGGTGGGCCGGGGCGCCGCCGACGGGCTGTACATCAGCACCGCGGGCGTCGGGATCGTGCCCGAGGGTCGACGCCTGGGCGCCGACCTGGTCCGGCCCGGCGACCGGGTGGTGATCTCCGGGACCATCGGGGATCACGGCATGGCGGTGATGCTGGCCCGCGGCGATCTGGCCATCGAGGCGGACATCGCCTCGGACACCGCCCCGGTGCACTCGCTGGTGGAGGCGTTGCTCGCGGCGGCACCGTCGACCCGGTGGATGCGCGATCCCACCCGCGGCGGCGTCGGCACCGTGTGCAACGAACTGGCGCAGGCCACCGGCCTGGCCGTGATCCTGGACGAGGCGTCGCTGCCGATCCGGCCCGCGGTGGTCGGTGCGTGCGACCTGCTCGGCATCGACCCGTTGTACGTCGCGAACGAGGGCAAGTTCGTGGCGATCGTTTCCCCGGACGAGACGGACGCCGCGGTCGCCGCGCTGCGGGCCTGCCCGGGCGGTGCCGAGGCGACGGTGGTCGGCGAGATCCTCGCCGAACCGGAGGGGATCGTCGCGCTGCGCACCGCGTTCGGCGGCAGCCGGATCGTGGACATGCTCGTCGGTGATCCGCTGCCCCGTATCTGTTGAGAACCCGGATCTGCCGAGGTGAAAGGAGTCACGTCATGTGCCTGGGTATCCCCGGCCGGGTGGTCGACATGGTCGATCCCGCGCAGCATCTGGCGAAGGTGGACGTGGGCGGGGTGCAGCGCGCGATCAGCGTGCGGCTGCTCGCCGACAGCGGACTGCAGGTGGGCGATTGGGTGCTGGTGCACGTCGGATTCGCGATGGCGCGCATCGACGAGGCCGAAGCGCAGGTGACGCTCGACCAGGTCCGCAGGATGGGCGCCGACTACGTCAACGAGATCGACGCC
Organism: Rhodococcus sp. NPDC003348; assembly: GCF_053589375.1. Taxonomy (NCBI): domain Bacteria; kingdom Bacillati; phylum Actinomycetota; class Actinomycetes; order Mycobacteriales; family Nocardiaceae; genus Rhodococcus; species Rhodococcus sp. NPDC003348. The sequence continues at coordinate 126,617 of NZ_JBSFRT010000010.1, read as the reverse complement.
TTCAACGCGTCGGACATCGCGTGAAAGGCAGGGCAGCGACATGAGATTCGTCGACGAGTTCCGAGACCCGGCCGCGGCCCGCGCCCTGGTGGCGTCGATCACCGAACTTGCGGCCGCCGACGAGTTCAAGTTCATGGAGGTGTGCGGCGGCCACACCCACACCATCTACCGGCACGGCATCGAACATCTTCTGCCGCCGTCGGTCGAATTGGTGCACGGCCCCGGATGCCCGGTGTGCGTGATCCCGATGGGGCGCATCGACGACGCCATGTGGCTGGCCGAACAGCCGAACGTGGTGTTCACGACGTTCGGCGACATGATGCGGGTGCCCGGATCCCGCGGAAACCTGATCGAGGCGAAGGCCCGCGGCGCGGAGGTCCGCTTCGTGTACTCCCCGCTCGACGCGCTGAAGATCGCCGTGGACAACCCGGACAAGCATGTCGTGTTCTTCGCCGTCGGCTTCGAGACCACCGCGCCGTCCACCGCGGTGACGCTCGTGCGGGCCCGGCAACTGGGGTTGGAGAACTTCACCGTGTTCTGCAACCACGTGACGATCGTCCCGCCGATCAAGGCGATCCTCGAGTCACCGGACCTGCGACTGTCCGGGTTCCTCGGCCCGGGGCACGTGTCGACGGTGGTGGGGTTGCGGCCGTACCGCTTCGTTCCCGAGGTGTACGGAAAGCCGATCGTGGTCGCGGGTTTCGAGCCACTCGACATCCTGGCCTCGGTCCACATGCTGCTGCGGCAGATCCGCGACGGGCGGTGCGAGGTGGAGAACCAGTACAGCCGCGTGGTCCGCGCGGACGGCAATGTGCAGGCGCTGCGCCTGATGTCGCAAACCTTCACCCTGCGCCCGCACTTCGAGTGGCGCGGGCTCGGATTCATCTCGCAGAGCGCGCTCGGTATCCACCCGGACTACGCCGACTTCGACGCCGAGCAGCGATTCTCGATGCCCGGTCTGCGGGTCGCGGATCCGAAGGCCTGCCAGTGCGGTGAGGTCCTCAAGGGCGTCATCAAGCCGTGGGAGTGCAAGGTGTTCGGCACCGCCTGCACCCCGGAGACCCCGATCGGTACGTGCATGGTCTCACCCGAGGGGGCGTGCGCGGCCTACTACAACTTCGGGCGCCTGCACCGGGAGACGGCGGAGCTGGTGGGACGGCGCGGCGCGGCGGGGCAGCCGTTGGTGGGTCAGGGCGAGACGGTCTGACCGATGGCCGAGCCGACGGAGGGTCAGCGGCTGTTCGCCCGCTACGCCCATGCCCCGAACGCGCTCGGATTCTGCGGTCCGGCCGGGGTGGCGGCACTCGAGCACGCCGCGTGCGGTGCGGGCGACGGCGGCGCCGTCACCGACGCGGCACGCAGGTTCAGCGGTGCCTGGCCCTATCAGGAACTGCTCGCCGAGCTGACCGGCATCGCGGATCCCCTCGACGTACGGGTGGTCCGGGCCTACTGGACCGGGAGCGACCTGACCGACCGCGTCGACCCGCATGTGTTCGGGACCCGGTTGCTGGAGCGGCTCGGGTCCGCGGCCGGACACTACTGGACGCACCTGACGCCGGCGCTGCTCGACGAGGCGGCGCCCACGCACGCCTTCCACGTCTTCGGCGTGTATCCGTGGTCGCGGTTGCTCGACACGGGCATGCCGCAGCCGTTGCAGGTGCTCGATTCCTGCCGGATCCGCTGGGGCATCGTGCTCGACGTCGATGCCGCGTCGGCCACCGTGCGCTCCCGGCCGCTCGAGTTCGACGGCGCCCGTCTGGATCTCGGTACCGAACGGATCGAGCGCGTGCAGCGACGGACCGCGTCGGGGACGTTCGTGCCCGCGCTCCGGGTGGGCGAGCAGGTCGCGATGCACTGGGGCTTCCTGTGTGATCGGCTGACCGGGGACGAGGCCGAGCGTCTCGCGGCCGGGACGGTCCGCCAGCTCGCCTGCACGAACGAACGACTCGCCGCCGAACCGGCGACGACGGATGTGCCGTGAACTCCCGCGGAGAGGACACGATCGCAATGACGACATCAATGCCCGCCTCCGGCATCACCACCACGCCGTCCGGCCGTCCCTTCACGTCGCGCATGGCCCGAATCCGGTCCGGGCTCACCGCAGCCGAATGGGTGCGGGTCGCGGCGATGGTGGCGGTGATCGTCGTGCTGCACGTGCTCGGATGGGGAATTCTGGCGCTCGTCGTCGCCCCACAGCACTACAGCCTCGGCACGACGACCCTGGGGCTCGGTGTCGGGTTGACGGCCTACACCCTCGGACTGCGGCACGCCTTCGACGCCGACCACATCGCGGCGATCGACAACACCACCCGGAAACTGATGAACGACGGCCAGCGGCCGCTGTCGGTCGGTTTCTTCTTCTCGCTCGGACATTCCACGATCGTGTTCGGGCTGGCGGTGCTGATCTCGATCGGCATCAAGGCCGTCGTCGGGCCGGTCGAGGACGACGACTCGGCGCTGCACCATTACACCGGGCTGATCGGCACGACCGTCTCGGGCACCTTCCTGTACGTGATCGCGGCGATCAACGTCGTGATCCTGTTCGGGATCGTGCGGGTCTTCCGCCAGATGCGCGCCGGTCGGTTCGACGAGACCGCGCTCGAGGAACAACTGAACGCCAGGGGGCTGATGAACCGCGTCCTCGGCCGGGCGATGAGGTCGATCACCCGGCCCTGGCAGATGTACCCGGTGGGGTTGCTGTTCGGGCTCGGCTTCGACACCGCCACCGAGATCGCGCTGCTCGTGCTCGCCGGCACCAGCGCCGCCGCGGGTCTGCCGTGGTACGCGATCCTGTGCCTGCCGATCCTGTTCGCCGCCGGGATGAGTCTGCTCGACACGATCGACGGCTCGTTCATGAACTTCGCCTACGGCTGGGCGTTCTCCCACCCGGTCCGCAAGGTCTACTACAACCTCACCATCACCTTCCTGTCCGTCGCGGTTGCGCTGCTGATCGGCACCGTCGAGCTGCTCGGCCTGCTCGCCGAACAACTCGGCTGGACCGGCGGCATCTGGGACCGGCTGGCCGGCCTGAACCTGAACCTGCTCGGCTACCTCGTCGTCGCCCTGTTCGTGGTCACCTGGGTTGCCGCGCTGGCGATCTGGCGGTACGGGCACATCGAGGAGCGGTGGACCGCGCGCCTGGCGACCGCCCCGGCCGAGGACTGACCGAGACGTCGGTGAGGCGCGGACGTCGGTGAGGCACGCGTGTGGGGCAGCCGCTTGACCAATGTCCCTGGGCAGTACAGCTGGAACAGCGCGGGTCACTCGGAGTCGACAAGTGCGCGGTTCGCCGCCCAAAGCCGGAGCCCGGTCCGCCCCGCGTCGGGATTTCCATGATTCCAGAGCGGGTGCACCCCAGACTTGGGCGTCGCGATCGATGAGAAGTGGCAGTACGCCACCCAACAGTCCGGTCTGCTGGAGCGTTGGACGCATCAGGTCAGTGTGTGGCGAAGTCACCGACCGCGGTCATTTTGCCGTTGCCCGAAGAGGTGGAGACGCCGGCGTCGGTAAGAGCGCAGTTGGTGATGATGGCACGATGGCCCGGGCTGTTCATCCACCAGTTGACCGCCGCCTCGGGTGTTGCACCGCCGCCGGTACCCCAGTAGACGATTTCGCCCCACCGCGCGACGGGAGCGTAGCCTGCGGCCGCGATCCGGGCATCTGGAGACGAGCCGTCCGAACCGGTATGGCCCGTCACACCACTGTTGAGCATGTCCGTTGCGTGCCGACTGGCGGCCGCAGCGAGCTGGCCGTTGGATGCGACAGGACCGCAACCATTCGCTGCGCGCTGCTGGTTGATCAGGTTGAGCACAGCGCCGCCCTGATCACCACCGGGCTGTTGCTGCGGGTGGCGATTGGGTTGGTTGCGCTGATAGCGCGAATCGGCCGCGGCATTGTCGGCCCAGGTCTGCGACCGAATATCGGGAGTCACGCAGACCACGTCACCGTTGAAGGCCTCCCGCCAGACGAATCCTTGCTTGCAGGTATTCGGCCCGTACGCGCCGCCGCCGGGTTGGACCCGATCTGCGGCCGTTGCGTTTTCCTGGGCCGTGCGTGACCGGACCTGCGGCGGCACACAGACGGTGTCACCGACCCGAGCCTCCCGCCATACGTAGCCCTGGACGCAGGTGTCGGGCCCGTAGGGCAGGTCATGGTCGGCGTGGGCCGGCGCCGTACCAGTAGTCGCCGCCAGCAGGCTTACCCCCACTATCGACAAGGGCAGCAGCGCATGCTTGAAGCTTGCAGACATGGTTGTCCCTCCGACTTGTCTGTCTTGTGTATTGGCCGTGTGGGCCACAGCGCGAAGCGTATGGCGCTGGAGGATCGCCGCACACGCGTAGTCGAGTACTCGACTTTGCAGGCGTTTCGGGGTTCTTGGTTCTTCCTGTCAGCCCGGCTGTCCGTAGATGGCGACGACGACCGTGTTGTCCATTCCTGCGTCCGTCCCCGCGCAGTGGTCTACGACATTCCGGGCTCCAATCGACGAATGAGGTAGGACGTTGGATTGGCGTCCGTCCTTCATTTCTCGTCAAAGACGAGGTCAGTTGGAGGGTGCGTGAGGCGGACGGTGTCTGCCTGGACATCGACGATGGCGTCGAGTCCGGTGGTGGAGTGCCCAGTGGAGAGTATGAAGAACTTGTCCTGGGCCTGGGAGAGGAAGGAGGCAAACCCGGCCAACGACAGGTTGCCGGGATCCAGCTCAAAGTAATCGACCAGGCGGCGAAACAGTTTCGGCAGGATGACAACGTCCTCGGTGAGGGTGGTTGCCGTGTCGATCACTGCGCCGCTGGTGGTGGCGTCGACGGCCCACACCCCGTCCTTGGCGGCGTGTGCACTCTCGACTGCGGCGGTGAATTCGTTGCGTAGGGCGGGAAACAGGTTGCGGTAGTAGGTGGGGTATGCCAGCCCGGTACTGAGCAGATGATGGTTGAGAGTGGTGCGCAGCAGGGTGGTATCGACGAACACAGGGCTTCCGGATGTGGTGGGAGGTGCGCCGCGACAGACGAATGCTACGCAGCGGCCGTACAAATCGGCGCCGCGAGTCAGTATGAACCCGTTGACGGTATCGGGAGTGCAAGCGGTGACCGTCTCGGCGCTGTTGCGTTCGACGTTGGTGAAACCGAGCCAGCCGAGCAGCTCTTCGGCTGCGGCGTGCCCCAATCCCAGCGGTTGGTGGGTGCGGGTGCCGTGTTTGGGCGTGTAGTGGGTCTCGAGGGCGTCGATTCCATCCAGGCGTAGCTGCGCTGCCCCAGAAGCGGTCCGTTTGACCGGATGCGGTCCGCCGACGAGTTCCCACTCGGCGGGCGCGTCCGGGATGAACCGGACGGAGTCCCCGTCAGGCTGGGCCCCCTTGGCTCGGAATGCGCCCTTGATCAGTACGAATGACATGTCCCCTCCTGTTGGCGGACTTGATGCGGCGTCGAGCGATCGATACTTGAGAGGTTCGTCGTCGGGCACGTTGGTGGCGCGAGTATGCGGCTACTCGATTTTCGACGTGCATCTGTTGCGCCCTGCTTCCGCGGTGCGACATTCCAGCGTCAGTCTCCGGCCTGGCGATGCGATCCGGGCGGGGATGTTGATCACGTGATCGCGGTGCCGCGCATCCGCGGCCGCCCCACGCGGTCTCGTCGATCGATGCAATCGCGGCCCGGATCTGTGGGTTCATCCTCTCGGTCCCCTGAGAACCAGGCTCGGCGCGGACGGCTGCGGCGGAAACGAACGTGTGCCCGAAGTAGGTCGACCCCGCGCGGGCCAGGACCCGGCCACTCGCCCCGACGCCTCGGGCGGTACCGATCGCCTTGGGCGAGTAGGCGTTACATCACCGGTGGATCCAGGCTCAGGCGCTTGTCTCGGGGAATGGCGTCGGTGGCGCGAAGGTCTCGGAGCGCGTCGAGGATCGGGGTGGGCGCCGTGGCCGGAACCAACGGCAACCGGACGTTCGGTGTCGATATCCGGCCCTGCGCGTGGAGAACGGCCTTGAGGAGCGTGGGGTTCGGTTCGGACATGAGGGCGGACGCGGGTCCGACGAGTCGACTTCCCAGCGCGCGTGCCTCCTCGAGCCGTCCCTCGTGCCACAACCGGACCAGCTCGGCGAACTCGCGTCCGCAGACGTTCGCGGTCGCCAGGACCGCGCCCGCCGCGCCCATCGCCAACAGCGGTGAGACCAGCGTGTCCTCGCCCGCGAGCACCGAGAACACGTTGGCAGGAGCGGAGCCTGCGGGGCGACCGGAGGAGGCCGTTTCCGCGATCAGTCGCGCGGTGTCGGTGTCCACCACGCCGACCGCCTGCTTGACGCCGACGATTCGCGGATGCCGCGACAGGCGCGTCAGGGACTCCCAGCCGAGCTGCTGTCCGGTGCGATACGGAACGTTGTAGACGATCAGCGGGAGTGGGCTGCGGTCGGCGACGTACTCGAAGTGCGCGACGACGCCGGCCTCGGACGGACGGGTGTAGTACGGGACAACCGTCAGCGCCGCCGCGGCGTCGACGCTCGAGTTCAGCTCTTCGACGGCTCGGACCGTGCCCGCGGTGTCGTTGCCTCCAGCCCCGACGATCAGTGGCACACCGTGTTCGCGGCACACCCTGCCGCAGATCCGCACGACCTCTCGACGTTCCTGCGGGCTCAGCGTGGACGGCTCCGCGGTCGTCCCCAGCGCGACGATCCCGGCCGCACCGTCCTCGATCGTGTCGTGGGCGAGGCGTTCGAGGTCGGCGACCGCGAGCTCGCCGCCGTCGGTGAAGGGCGTGACGAGCGGGACGAGGAGTCCTGACGGGTGGAAGGTCATATTCCCACTCTCACCGTCCGCACAATCAAGATCCAGTTACTGTTCCTTCGTCTGTCCGTAAGCTGAACTGATGCTCGACATTCGCAAGCTGAGGCTTCTTCGCGAACTCGCCCATCGCGGGACCATCGCGGCCGTCGCCGACGCGCTCGCGTACACGCCGTCCGCGGTGTCGCAACAGCTCGCGGCGCTCGAACGGGAGGCCGGCCAACCCCTGCTGACGCGGACGGGCCGTCGGGTGAGCCTCACTCCCGCCGGGGTCGTGCTCGTCGAGCACGCCGAGGTGGTTCTCGCCGACCTCGAGCGCGCCGAAGCGGCGCTCGCCGCGACTGGCGCCGGCCTGTCGGCATCGGTTCGGTTGGGCGCGTTTCCCACCGCCCTGCGGACGATCGTGTTGCCCGCGATGACGGAACTCGCTCGCGCCCAACGGAACCTGGAGCTGACGGTGACGGAGGCCGATCCGGCCGACGTGCCGGACCTTCTTCGCGGCGGCCGACTGGACCTCGCGCTGGTTCACGAGTACGACAACGTCCCCTCCACCGTGGGGGCGGGCATCGAACTGGAACCGCTGCTGGACGAGGTCGTGTACCTGGCCTCGTCCGCCGCCCCCGGTGTACCCGCCGCCGATGTGGTCCGCAGCCAGTCCGGGAGCCGGTGGATCGTCGGCAACCCGGACACCCTCTGCCACACCATGACGGTGCGCACCTGCCAGTCGCAGGGTTTCGAGCCACTCGTCGCCCACCGCGTCGACGATTTCGCCGCTGTCCTCGGCCTCGTCGCCGCGGGCGCCGGTGTGGCACTCGTTCCCCGGCTCGGGGCGACCGATGTCCCGGACGGTGTGGTGCTCACCGCCCTCCCGATCGGCAGACGGACCCGGATCGCCTACCGCCGCGGCAGCGGATCCCAGCCGGCATTCGCCGCGGTGAGCGGTGAATTGCATCGCGCGGCCCGGGCCTTCCACGACGGCCCCGCCGATCCAGCGGTCGAAACCTGTCGGTGACCTCGGGCACACTGGGAGTCGAAACCACCGGACACGGGGAGGACTCATGGCCGATGCCATAGTCGTCGAAGGTCTGATCAAGAGGTACGGCAAGGTCACGGCCCTCGACGGAATCGATCTGACGGTCCCAGCGGGGACGGTCACCGCTCTGCTCGGGCCGAACGGGGCAGGCAAGACCACCGCGGTTCGCGTGCTGACCACGCTGCTGGTTCCCGATGGGGGCACCGCTCGCGTCGACGGGCTCGACGTGGTTGCCGACGCCCAGGAACTGCGTTCACGCATCGGCGCGTCCGGTCAGTACGCGGCCGTCGACGAGTACCTGACGGGATTCGAGAACCTCGAGATGGTCGGCCGGCTCTACCACCTCGGCATCAAACGCAGCCGCGACCGGGCCAGGGAACTGCTCGAGCAGTTCGATCTCGTCGCCGCCGCGGACCGCCCGGTCAAGGGCTACTCCGGGGGCATGCGCCGCCGCCTCGACCTCGCGGGCGCACTCGTCGCGCAGCCACCGGTGCTGTTCCTCGACGAACCCACCACCGGCCTCGACCCGCGCGCCAGGCTCGCGTTGTGGGACGTGATCGACGAACTGGTCGCGCAGGGGACGACGCTGCTGCTCACCACCCAGTACATGGACGAGGCCGAGCGGCTGGCCGATCGGATCGCGGTGATGGACCGCGGCGCGGTCATCGCGCGCGGCACCGCCGACGAACTCAAGGACCAGGTCGGCGGCGAGCGCATCGAACTCGGGCTGGTGGACGCCGCACGGCTACCCGACCTGCGGACCGAACTCGCGCCGCTGTCCGCCGGGGAGATCCAGGTCGAGTCCGGTATCCGGAAGGTGGTCGTCCCGGTCAGCGGCGGAGCGGACACCCTCGCCGCGGCGCTCGCACGGCTGTCCGCGGCCGGCATCCGGGTCACCGACGTCGCGTTGCGCAAACCCACCCTCGACGACGTCTTCCTCTCCCTGACGGGGCACGAGGCGCAGGACGTGGACGTGGACGAGGAGGCGGTGCGATGAACGCGATGCAGATGGTGGCGTCCGACGGATTGACCATCGCGAAGCGAAACATCATCAAGATCAAGCGGGTTCCCGATCTCATCGTCTTCACGACCCTCTCGCCGATCATGTTCGTGCTGCTGTTCGCGTTCGTGTTCGGCAGCGCGATAGAGATCCCCGGGATGTCCTACCGCGAGTTCCTCATCGCGGGCATCTTCACGCAGACCGTCATCTTCGGTGCCACGTGGACCGGGCTCGGGATGGTGGAGGACCTGCAGAAGGGCATCATCGACAGGTTCCGGTCGCTGCCGATGGCGCCCTCGGCGGTGCTGATCGGCCGGACCTCCACCGACGTGCTGATCAACGTCATCAGCCTGGTGGTGATGACGCTGACGGGCCTGCTCATCGGGTGGCGGATCCACTCGTCGCTGGGGGAGGCCATCGCCGGCTACGTGCTGATGCTGCTGTTCGCGTACGCCCTGTCGTGGGTGATGGCGGTGGTGGGCATGTGGATTCGCACGCCGGAGGTGTTCAACAACGCGAGCTTCATGGTGATCTTCCCGCTGTCGTTCATCGCGAACACCTTCGTCGACCCGTCCTCGATGCCCACGGTCCTGCGGGTGATCGCGGAGTGGAACCCGGTGTCCGCGCTGACCCAGGCGGTGCGTGAGCTGTTCGGCAACACCAATCCGATGATGCCGCCGCCGCAGGCGTGGCCGCTGCAGAACCCGGTCCTGGCGTCGCTGCTGTGGATCGCGCTGACGCTGATCGTGTTCGTGCCGTTCGCGATCCGCCGGTACAAGAAGGCCGTCAGCCGCTGAGAGGCTCGGCAGCAGTCACGGGTGTCGGTCAGACATGCCGAACCGCCGCCGGTAGCGGCCCGACTGGTGAGGGCGTCGCGGCACTCCGTCGCTGACCGGTGAAGGTTGTGCAGATCACTGTGCTAAGCCTCATACCCGCCCGGAAGGCCGCCTGTGGACTCTCGATCGGAGCAGAATCGGTCGCCTACCGGTGCACACTGTCATGGTGAGGAAAGCCGTGAGGGGTGCCGGTGCTCTAGTCGCGATCACAGCCGCGTGCGCCTGTTCGCCGGTCGATGACCACGAATCGCCTGCTCCGACCGTTCTCATCCAGTCAACACAGTTCGCGCCGCCGCCGTCGCCGATTACCGATCTCGTTCCCACGGCTGAGCAGCTGACCATGCTGTACAACGCCACTACCAACTACTCGATACGGGAGGAGGATCGGTCTCGACTCTTGGACGGTCCCAGCGATCAGACCTTGCAGATCGCGCGGTCCTGGGGTGCACTGCCCATGCCCCAGTACATCCAGTTCACCACCGTGGAACCCGACGGACCGGACCGTGTCAATGCGAGTGGGCAGGGCCACGTCGACGGCATGGCCCCGTATCCGGTGGGGCCAATTCCTTTCGTGCGTTCCGACAACGAGTGGAAGCTGTCCCACCTCCACGTTTGCGGCGTCTTGACCGGGCTTCCAGGGCCAGACGGGGGTTGTCAGTGAGCCTGGCCATCGTCCGGCGCGGGTAGGTCCACGTGCGGCGGTCGTTCCGGCGGATTCACGATGTCACGTTCTGGACCGTCTGGCAGCGCGTCGTGGCAGCCGACCGGCATGGCAGCGGCGGTTGTTGTCGACTCGACCCGCCCGATGATCAGGTCAGCGGCAACTCGGCGAAGATCTGCCCGGTCGGCTGGGTCGAGCCGCCCGGCGGTTCCACGGTGAAGCCGAGCGCGGTCGCGTCGCCGATGCCCTCGAGCACCGCCGTCGTCGACGGGGCCACGGCGCCCGCGTCCATCGTGCCCGCCGGCTGGGCGCTGCCCTGATCGTTCATCAGCCACATCTGGTAGACGGTGCCCTCCGCGGGCGGGGCGACGTTGTTCATCACCAGCACACCGGCATCCACGTCCTTCGAGTAGACGACGGTGGCGGTGCCACCGCCCTCGATCGACCCGGACGAGGTGCGTACGTCGTCGGCGGCGAACACCTGCTCCGCCGTGGGGGCGGGCTCCGACGACCACATCCGCGAGCCCACGGCGACGCCTCCCACCGCGACCACGACGGCTGCGGCCGCCGCCAGCAATCCGTTTCGCAGCCGGTGACGCCGCGCGGCACGCCGCGCGTCCAGATCGACCGGGGCCGGGTTCGGTGAGGCATCGGGCCGGTCCGCGATCGCGTCGAGTACCCGGCCGCGCAGCTGCTCCGGTGGTTCGACCGCGGTCGCCGCGGCCACGTCGGCCATCGTCTCGCGGGCGTCGCGGACGCGGCTTTCGAACTCGGATTTCTCGGCCGGCCCAGCCGTGACCAGCCGGGCCTCGATCCGTGCACGTTCGGTGTCCGAGACGGCGTCGAGGGCGTACACCTCGGCCAGTTCGAGCCAGTCACGTTCCACGCCCCGGACACCGGGGACCGCATCGTCGGTCATTGCCGCTCACCTCCGAGACAGTTCCGGAGGCGGAGCAACCCGTCCCTGATCCTGGACTTGACCGTGGGAAGCGTCGCCGAAAGCTGTTCGGACACTTCGCGGTACGTGAGGCCGCGATAGTAGGCCAGCTCCACGGACTGGCGTTGCAGGTCCGTCAGCGTGCCCAAGCACCGCACCACCATGCGCCGATCCTCACGCCGCGTCACCTCTTCGGTCACGCTGTCGAACGGTGACTCGACGGTGCTCGCCCGATACCGGGATTCCCGATCCGAGCCGGACTGTTCGGCGCGCACCCGATCCACCGCCCTCCGGTGGGCGAGGGTGATCACCCACGACAGCGCGGAACCCTGGGTGACGTCGAACGCGCGGGCCGTCCGCCACACCTGCAGGTACACCTCCTGCGTCGTCTCCTCGCTGTACCCGGGATCGCGGAGCACCCGCAACACCATCCCGTAGACCCGGGCGCGGGTCAGATCGTAGAAACGGGCGAATGCCGACTCGTCCCGGTCCGCGACCCGCTGGAGCAGCGCCGCGAGCGTGTCGGTGTCCCCGCTGACGCCGGTCATCGGCCTTGTCCACTCATCGCAGGAAAGCCTATCGGCGGGTATTCGGGCGCTCAAGGCGGCATCCGCCGTGCTCCTGTCCAGCACGACCCTCACCGCCGCGGTGGTCGCGGCACGAAGAACGCGGTGCGCTGCTGGTAGTCCCGGTATCCCGGGCGCCGCGACATCGTCGTCTCCAGCGGGCGCGCACCGGTCGCGTACACCAGGAAGTACGTCATCAACGCCGGCGACGCCACGGTCAGCGCGCCCGGCCACACCGAGGCGCAGATCAGCCACAGGCCCCACCACACGCACGCGTCCCCGAAATAGTTCGGGTGCCGGGTCCACGCCCACAGACCGGTGTCGATGATGCGTCCCCGGTTCGCGGGATCACCACGCCAGCGCGACAACTGCCGATCTCCGACGGACTCGAACGTCACTCCCGTCACCCACAGCGCCACACCCGCGGCGACGGCGAGGGAACCGACACCCTCGGTCGGGCCGAGGACCGCCGACACCTGCAGGGGCAGCGACACGAACCACTGCGCGGCGCCCTGCGTCGCGAAGACCCGGGTCACCACGGTGCGGGTACTCGCGCCCCCGGCGCGGTCGAGCAGGTCGCGGTAACGCGGATCCTCGCCGCGGCCCTTCGATTTGAGATACATGTGCACGCTCAGCCGCAGACCCCACACGGCGACGAGGACGAACAGCAGCCACCGTCTCCCGGCTGCGCCGTCCCCGATCACCGCCGCGGCGAGTGCGACCAGCACGAATCCGGCACCCCAGGCCACGTCGACGACGTTGACGCGGTCGAGTCGGCGGCTCACCGCGAACGCGACCGCCTGCACCACCGCGACAGCGGCCAGCGAGGTCACCGCGACCACCGCGAAGGTCGACCAGGCGCTCATCGCGGACCTCCGTCCTTGGCGAGAACGATCTGCTGGACGTCCAGGTAGCCGGACCGGAACCCCGCCTCCGAGTACGCGAGGTAGAACTCCCACATCCGGCGGAACGTCGCATCGAATCCGAGCGCGTCCACGGCCGCCGCGTTGGCGACGAACCGTTCCCGCCACAGGCGGAGCGTGTCCGCGTAGTCCGCCCCGAAGCGGTCCCGCGCCCGGATCCGCAGCGACGTGGTCGCGGCGGCGGCCTCGAGCGCCTCGGGGGAGGGAATCAGGCCGCCGGGAAAGATGTACTTGGTGATCCAGGTGTGCGTGTTGCGGGTGGCGCGCATCCGCGCATCGGTCATGGTGATCGCCTGCAGTGCGACTCGTCCGCCCCAGACCAGCACGTGGTCCAGCACCGCGAAGTAGGCCGGCCAGTACTCGTACCCGACCGCCTCGATCATCTCGACGGAGACGACGGCGTCGTACTCGCCGCGCACCGCGCGGTAGTCGAGCAGGTCGACCCGCACCCGGTCCGCGTACCCGGCGTCCGCCACCCGCCGGCGCGCCAGCTGTTGCTGCTCCGCCGACAGGGTCACCGACCGGACCGTCGCGCCGCGCCGTGCGGCACGGATCGCCAGTTCTCCCCATCCGGTGCCGATCTCGAGCAGCCGGGTACCCGGGCCGACGCGGGCGGCGTCGAGCAGCCGGTCGATCTTGCGGTGCTGCGCCTCGGCCAGGGTGTCCCATCCGGGGGTCCAGCCGTCGAACAGCGCACTCGAGTACGTCATCGTCTCGTCGAGGAACAGGCGGAAGAGGTCGTTGGACAGGTCGTAGTGGCGGGAGACGTTCGAGGGGGCCTGCTCCCGCGAATTGCGCTCCCAGGAGGGTCGACGACGCGCCACCAGCGGACGCAGGGCCTGCAGGACGCCCGGGATCAGCATGGACGCGGACGCCGCGAACGGTGTCAGCGCGGAGGCGGGATCCGGCGAACTCCAGTCGCCCGCCATGTACGCCTCGCCGAATCCGATCAGCCCGTCGGCGGCCACCCGTCGCGCGAACGCCTCCGGGCGATGCACGATCATGCGCGGCGCGTGCGCATCACCTGAGCCGATGACCGTCCCGTCGGGATAGTCGACCCGCACGTCGAGCCGGGCCACGGCACGCCGGAACAGGAGGGCGGCGACCGGCGCGCCGAACCGCGCGATCGCACCGGTCGGTCGGCGCGCGACGTCCGGCCACCGAGCCGGATCGGGTCCCGGCAGGGTCGGCGCGCCGTCGGTGCGGGTGACGCTCATCGGAGGACCTCCGGGTTCGGGTGGGACGTGGTGGCCGTGGACGACGACCGGGGACGCGGGACGACGGGCAGGCCGCGCAGCCAGAGCGCGATGCCCTGGATCCGGATCCGCGCGGACACGAGGTGCGGTGCCAGCGGTGCCCGCAGCACGGTGCCTGCCACCCCGCCGACGGTGGCCGGCACGCGGTTCCCGTGCATCGTCGCCACGAAGGGTGCGTGCCCGTCCCGGTGCAGGGTCACCGAGATCGCGAGGCGCTCCGCAGGCTCCGGGACCCGAAGCGTGTAGTGGCCCGCCACCGGATTGAACGGCGACACGTAGAACGCCTTCGCCGCCTCCGCCCGCCCCGTGGGATCCGGGCGCAGCACATAGCTGTGCCTGCCGCCGTAGGTGTTGTGGACCTCCGCGACCACACAGTCGACGATGCCGTCGCGGTCGTGGCACCAATACAGGCTCAGGGGGTTGAAGGCGTGCCCGAGCACGCGGGCACCGAGCAGCGCGGTGACCCGCAGGCCGCCCGGATCGATGCCGGCGTCGACGAGAACCGCGTCGAGTCCGGCCCGCAGGGTGCCCGGCGCCGGCGACCGATCGAAGTGGTCGCGCACGTCGAATCGGGCGAACGGCCGCAACCACACCGGCAGACCGGGCAACTCGTCCAGGTCGACGAACCAGCTGTAGCCCGGGTAGTCGAAGGCGTGCCGGATCGGGCCGGCGCGTACGTGGCGGATCCGGGTGCGGTAGATCGCTGGGGTGTTCACGCGCGCGCTCCCACCGCGATGCCGTCGAGGGCGCCGATCCGGCGGGCCGCGCGCACTCCGGACGCGGCGCCGTCCTCGTGGAAGCCCCACCCGTGGTAGGCGCCGGCGAACGCCACGGTGTCGGAGTCCAGTTCCGGCAGCCGCCGCTGCGCGGCCACGGATTCCGGTGTGTAGAGCGGATGTTCGTACGTCATCTCCGCGAGCACGGTCGACGGGTCGATGCGGTCCGCGCCGCCGAGGGTCACGAGCAGCCGCCGACCTCCGGCCTCGCGCAGTCGCATCAGCCGGGTCATGTCGTAGGTGACGATGACGCCCGGTGCCCGTTCACCCGCCCTCGGAACGAGGTAGTTCCACGACGCGCGCGCCGCCCGGGCGCGGGGCAACACCGATTCGTCGGTGTGCAGCCGGGCCCGGTTCGTCGAGTAGGTGATCGCGCCGAGCACAGCGGACTCGGCCGGTGTCGGTTCGGCGAGCAGGCGCAGCGCCTGGTGCGGGTGTACCGCGACCACCGCCGCATCGAAGCGGCGCGGCGCACCGCCTGCCGTGACCACCACGCCGCCGCCGCTGCGGACGAGGCGTTCGACCGGTGTGCCGGTGCGCACCTCGTCGAGCGCGGCGGTGATCTTCTCGACGTAGCGGGCCGAGCCGCCTGTGACGGTTCGCCACGGCGGTGACCCGAAGACCGTGAGCATGCCGTGGTGGTCGAGGAAGGTCAGTAGATAGCGCGCCGGGTACCGCATCGCGTCGTCCGGGTCGCACGACCACACCGCCGCGACCAGTGGGATGGTGAAGTGATCGACGAAGTACCGGGAGAACTTCAACCGGTCCAGGAACTGCCCGAGAGTCTCCTCGGTCTCCGCCGGTCCGTCGTCGAGGAGTGCCCGCGCCGCCCGGTGGAAGCGCGGCACCTCGCCCAGCATCCGCAGGTACCGGCCGCGGCCGACGGTGCGCACGGTCGGCAGCAGCCCGGAAATCCCCTTTCCACCGGCGTATTCGAGGCCGTTCGCGTCCGAGCGCACCGACATCGACATGTCGGTGGCCTGGGTGGCGACGCCCAGCTCGTCGAACAGTGCGCACAGGGTCGGGTAGGTGCGGTCGTTGTGCACGATGAACCCGGTGTCCACGTCGACCCGCCTGCCGGCGCCCAGATCCACGGTGTGGGTGTGGGCGTGACCGCCAAGCCGGTCGTCCGCCTCGAACAGCGTCACCCGGTCGCGTCGGGCCAGCTCGTGAGCCGCGGCCAGTCCGGCGATCCCGCTGCCGATCACCGCCACCGAACGTCGCCCGGCTCGCTCGGGCGGTTCGGGAACGGGCGCCGGACCGCGGGGACGCGAAGTGGTCGTCATGACCGGTGTTCGGAACAGGGACCGGTCCGGATGGGTCGGACATTTTCTCGGTGCGCGACCCATCCGGGTCCGGAGCGGCCCCGAATCGCAGCCGACACAACCTCGTCGGCGGCACCTCGGCCGCCGCCACACGGAAGGACCCACATCATGGGAATCAGCACACGCAAGAATCTGGCGCTGGTCGGGGCGGGGGCGATCGCCCTGTTCGGCGCCGTCGCCTGTTCCTCGGACGACACGTCTTCGGCGCCGGAGTCCCCGGCGACCTCCGAGACGCAGCCGATGGCAACGGATTCGGCGATGCCGAACGCGCAGTCCGCGTCGCTGGTCGGACCGGGCTGCGCAGCCTACGCGGAGCAGGTCCCCACCGGCCCCGGCTCGGTCGAGGGCATGGCGCAGGAGCCGGTGGGCGCCGCAGCGTCGAGCAACCCGATGTTGACCACTCTCACCGCGGCGGTGTCCGGTCAGCTCAATCCGCAGGTCAACCTCGTCGACACCCTCAACGGCGGCCAGTTCACCGTCTTCGCCCCTGTCGACGCGGCCTTCGAGAAGGTCGACCCGGCCACTCTCGAGACCCTGAAGACGGACGCGGCCGCCCTCACCAATGTCCTGACCTATCACGTCGTTCCGGGCCGGATCGCACCCGCCGACATCGCGGGCACCCAGACTACGGTCCAGGGCGGCACAGTCGAGGTCACCGGATCCGGCGACGACTGGAAGGTCAATCAGGCGGGCGTCATCTGCGGCGGCATCCAGACCGCGAATGCGACCGTGTACCTGATCGACTCGGTCCTGTCGCCCCAGTAGCCGATCCCCCCACTAGACGACAGCGAGGAGACATTCATGAGATCGACGATGCGAACCGTTGCGGTGGCCTGTGCCGCCGCGGCGGCGGTCGTGCTGCCGGGGTCGACGACCGCAGCCGCCCCGTTGGGCCCCCTGACACCGGTGGACCGCGTCGACCTGACGCGTTACCTGGGAACGTGGCATCAGCTGGCCGCCAATCCCGCCCCGTTCAACCTGGACTGCGTGCGCGACACCACCGCCCGGTACAGCGCGGTCGACGATCGGGACGTGCGGGTCGAGAACTCGTGCACCACGGTCACCGGTGCCCGCCGCGGGATCGTGGGCAACGCGCGGGTCAACGGCCCGGCCGAGTTGCACGTGTCGTTCCCGTCGGTACCGGGGCAGGACAACCCGGACGGGCCGAGCAACTACCTGATCGCCCACCTCGCTGGCGACTACTCGTGGGCGCTGGTCGGCGACCCGACCCGGCTGTCCGGCTTCGTCCTGTCGCGCAGTCCCGTGGCGGACCCGGGCCGCTGGCACGAGATCCGGCAGGTCGTGGAGGCGAACGGCTACAACTCGTGCCTGATGCTGACCTCGCCGACCAGCACCGGGCTCGCGGACATCCGGCCCCTCTGCACCCTCTGACGGCCCGGCACCTCCGCCGCTACCGCGTGGTGAGGACCATGCGGTAGCGGGCCCGGCCCTCCGCCATCGCGGCGTAGGCGTCCGCCGCCTCGGCCAGGGGGCGTTCCTCGATCCGGGCCCGCACGCCGGACAGGGCCGCGAAGTCCATCGCCTCCTCGACGTCGCGGGCGGTACCCGAGGGGTGCCCGGTCACGGTCAGCCCGGGCTGGATCAGCTGAAGCGGACTGATCGGAAGGGGGTCGGCCGTGACGCCGACGACGACGAGTTCACCCTCGGGTTGCAGGCCGCCGATCGTGTCGGCCATCGCCGTCGAGTTCGCCGCGGTCCCGAGGACCACCGACACGCCACCGAGCTTCCGCAGGGCCGCACCGACGTCGCCCTCCGTGGAGTCGACATAGTGGTGGGCGCCGAGTTGCCGGGCGTCCTCGCCCTTGTCGCCACCGCGGGCGATGGCGATCGTCTCGAAGCCCATCGCCCGGGCGAACTGCACACCGAGGTGGCCGAGCCCACCGATCCCGAGGACCGCGACCCGGTCGCCGGGCGCCGCCCCGGTCTTCCGGAGAGCATCGAAAGTGGTGACGCCCGCGCAGCTCATCGGAGCGGCTTCCGTGAAGGACAGCTCGTCCGGGATCCGGGCGAGCGCGTTGGCCGGCACCGTCACCGACTCGGCGTAACCCCCGGGGTACTGCCAGCTGGGAATCTGCAGCTTCTCGCAGTGGATGAAGCTGCCCCGGCGGCAGGGCACGCACTCGTTGCAGTGGCCGCCGAACCAGCCAACGGCGACGCGGTCGCCGACGGCGTGGTCGTCGACGCCGGGGCCGAGTTCGGCGATCGTTCCGGCGATCTCGTGACCGGGCGTCAGCGGCCACGTCATGTCCGGGAAGGCGCCACCCACGAACGCGCGGTCGGTGCCGCAGACTCCGCACGCGGAGACGGCGATGCGGACGTGGTCCCGTTCGGGTGGCGTCGTCTCGACCTCGGTCAGGGTCAACGCGCCGCCGGGGGACTGGACGTGAACTGCTCGATGAGTGGGCATGACGCATCCTCGATGGAACGTTCGTCGCGGCGGGCCGCGGTCGACATCGTGTGCCGTGCCACGCCCTCGGGTCCGCGTTCCAGTCAAACGCCTCGACGGAGTTCCTGGCAAGGCCTCCCGGACCGGTCGGTCCATTCCGCGCGCGGGCCCGGAACGGGCTCAGGACCGGTGCGCGGGCCGGTGACGCGGCTCCCGATGGGGGGAGCCGCCGTGCGGTGACGCGCTCCGCCCGGCGGCGCCGGCGATGTTCTCCAGCATCCCCGCGAAGATCACTCGGTGGAACGGCACGAGCGCATACCAGTAGAGCCGTCCTGCCACACCTTTCGGCAGGAACACCGCACGCTGCCGGAGCCGGGTCCGATCCGGGCCGAGGGTGGTCAGGTCCCACTCGAGCCACGCGCGTCCGGGGGCGCGCATCTCCGCCCGCAACCGCAGCAGCACCGGACGCTCGATGCGTTCGACCCGCCAGAAGTCGAGCGCATCGCCGGTGTGCAGGGTGCGCGGATGACGGCGCCCCCGCACCAGCCCCACCCCACCGAACGCGCGGTCCAGCCAGCCGCGCACCGACCACGCCAGGGGGAACGAGTACCAGCCGTTCTCCCCGCCGATCGCCTCGACGACCGACCACACGGACGCCTGGTCGCTGGGACAGTCGATGTGTCGCTCGTCGACGAATGCGTTATCGCCGGCCCACTCCGGGTCGGACGGCAACGGATCGGCGGGTGCACCGACGGGCGAGGCGTTCGCCCACGTGGTTTCGACGTCGCCACGCTCGATCCGGCGCAGTGCCAGGCGCACCGCCTCCCGGTAGCCGGTCAACCCGTCCGGTGGGGGCGCGATCACCGAGTCGATCTCGTGGTCGCGCATCACCGCGTCCGTGCTGACCGACTCGATCAGCGCGCGACCCAGTTTCGGGGGAATCGGCGTGACCAGGCCCACCCACAGCCCGGCCAACCGTGGCGTGAGCACCGGCAGGACCAGGATCCGCCGTCGCCGCAACCCGGCGACCTGCGCGTACACCTGCATCATCTCGCCGTACCGCAGGATGTCGGGACCGCCGACGTCGTAGGTTCGGCTGTGCGGCAACGGCGCCGTCGCCGCGCCCACCAGGTAGTGCAGAACATCGCGGACCGCGATCGGCTGAATGCGATTGTTCACCCAACGCGGCGTCGTCATCACCGGCAATCGATTGCTCAGGTGGCGGATCATCTCGAACGACGCCGACCCCGATCCGATCACGACGCCGGCCTGCAGGACGAGGGTGGGCACCGACGAGTCCAGCAGGATCCGGCCGACCCGTGTCCGGGATCGCAGGTGCGGGGACAGCGTGCCCGTGTCCGGGTGCAGCCCGCCGAGATACACGATCCGGCGCACTCCCGCATCGCGGGCGGCGGCGACCACGTTGCGGGCGCACCGCTGCTCGGTGTCCTCGAACCGTCCCCGACCACCCATCGAATGCGCCAGGTAGTACAGCACGTCCACGTCGCGGCATGCCCGCGCCAGCGACTCGGGGTCGTCGAGGTCGCCGCGCACCACCTCGACGTCGTCGGCCCACGGCACGTCGCGGAGCTTGTCCGGCGTCCGCGCGAGCACCCTGACCCGATGCCCCGACCGGACCAGGCGCGGAGCCAATCGGCCGCCGATGTATCCGGTCCCGCCGGTGACGAGGATGCGCAGCGGCGCGGTCACGTCGGCTCCGCGATGTGCCCGAGCTGGTGACGCAGCGACGGCTCCAGCGTGGGGCGGCGGTACCGGTGGCCGGCATCGAGCAGGGTCTGTGGCACCACCCGCTGGTTGGCGGTCGCCAACTCCCGCGCGCCCTGCGCGCCGAGCAGGAGCCGCGGCCCGAATCCGGGCACCGGCAGCAGCGCGGGGCGGTGTAGCACCCGGGCCAGGGTCCGTGCGTACTCCCCGGCGCGGACCGGCTCCGGTGCCACCGCGTTCACCGCGCCCGACAGTCGCGGATCGGTCAGTGCGCGGTGATAGATGTCGACGAGGTCGTCGAGGTCGATCCACGACAGCCACTGGCGCCCCGAACCGACGCGGCCGCCGAGGCCGGCGGCGAACAGCGGTCGCAGCAGCCGCAACGTCCCGCCGCGGGGAGACTGCACGATGCCGGTGCGCACCCGCACCACCCGAATCCCGGCGTCGGAGGCGGGCGACGTCGCGGCCTCCCAGTCGGCGACGACGTCCGCGAGGAATCCGGAGCCCCTGCCGGCGTCCTCGCGGAGCGGTTCGTCGTCGCGGTCGTACCCGTAGAGGCCGATCGCGGAGGCGCAGACGAAGGCGGTCGGTCCGTCCGAGGCCGTGCCGGCGAGTTCGGCGAGCCGGCGGGTCGGCTCGATCCGGCTGTCCCGGACCGCGGCCTTGTGTGCCTCGGTGAACCGGCCTGCGATCGACGCACCCGCCAGGTGCACGACCGCGTCGACATCGTCGAGGAGATCCGGCGAGGGTGCGGCGGGGAACCACTGACGTTCGTCGGGACTCCGCGGCGCCCGACGCACCAGGCGCAGCACCTGGTGCCCACCGGTGCTCAGGAAGGCGGTCAGCGCGGACCCGACCAGACCGGAGGCGCCGGTCACGGCGACGGTCATCGGCCGGGTCCCGCGGTCTCGGGCCTCCTGATGCGCGGCCAGGTCGTCCGCGAGCTGCCGGTGCCGGTACGCGAACATCTGGCGGAGCATCGACGCGGGTACCGGTGTCTCCACGCCGTCCACCACGCGCGTGGTCCGGGCGTCGACCTCCACGAAGGTGTGGACGTGTCGCCACGGCACCAGCATCCCGGCGGGCAGGGAGGCAGGGCCGTCCCGCACGATCCGGTCGACGAACCGGCGCGGTGGGTCGTACGCCGACGCGTCGTGCTGGGCGATCCACCGCAGGCCACCGGGCAACGACAACTCGGCGCGGCCGTCGGCGAGCGAACCGGCCTCCGAGATCGCCCCGACAGGCTGCCAGGGCGGGAGCAGACGGTGCAGCGCGCCGGGCCTGGCGTACCAGTCGAACACCTCTCGGCGAGGCGCGGTCACGGTGCTCGCGTACTCGATTCCCATGCGAATTCCTTCCGATCGTGCGTTCCGGGAATTCGGTACCGACCGCCGTTCGGACGGGTCAGCTCGGACCGCTGATCCGCCCGTACCGCTCCAACGCGACGAGCCGCTCGTGCGCGTGATCGACGATCGGGTGCGGATAGCCGTCCGGGGGACCGTCCGGAAGGCGGTGCACCCGCTTGCCCGCGACTGCGCGCAGTTCGGGCACCCAGCGGCGCACGTAGTCGCCCGTCGGATCGAACTTCTCGCCCTGCGCGGTCGGGTTGAACACCCTGAAATACGGCGCGGCATCCGTACCGGAGCCCGCGGTCCACTGCCAGCCGTGCTGATTCGACGCCAGGTCGCCGTCCACCAGGTGCGTCATGAAGTGGCGCGCGCCCCGCCACCACGGCAGGTGCAGATCCTTCGTCAGGAACGACGCGACGATCATCCGCACCCGGTTGTGCATCCACCCCTCGGCGAGCAGTTGCCGCATGCCCGCGTCGACGATCGGGAACCCGGTGCGCCCCTGGGCCCATGCGATGAACGCGCGATCGGCGTCCACGCCGGTGTCGTAGGCGATGTGATCGAAACGCGGGTTGTAGTTGCCGCGCGCGGTGTCGGGACGGTGAAACAGGACGTCGGCGTAGAAATCGCGCCAGGCGAGTTCGCTGCGCAGCGTCGTCGCGCTCTCGTCGGAGCGACCCGAGAGGTCGTGCAGGACGGTGCGGGGGTGGATGCAGCCGAACTTCAGATACGGCGACAGGCGGCTCGTGGAGTCGCGATCCGGACGGTCCCTGTCACTCGAGTACGCGGCCAGGTCGCCGTCCCGGAAGTCGGCCCAGCGCTGCAGGGCGGCGTCCTCGCCGGCGCGGGGGAGGAGGGGGCCGTCCCCGTCGTGCGGAGGCGGCACGGGTACCCGCGCCGCGACACCTTCCGGGTCGATCCAGTCGACGGTGTCGGGTCCGGTGGCGGCGGGAGCGCGCCAGCCGTGCTCGAGCCAGGCCCGGCGAAACGGTGTGAACACCTTGTACGCGGTGCCGTCCGATTTGTGGATCCGGCCGGGCGCCACCGCGTAGGGGGAGCCCGTCGCGACGAGCGGGACGTCGCCCAGTGCGGCCGCGACCGCGTCGTCCCGCCGGGTGCCGTACGGGCCGTAGTCGGCGGTGACGTGCACCGACGCGGCGTCGAACTCCCGCGCCAGCGCGGGAACCACCGCAGTCGGATTTCCGGTGGTGACGAGCAACCGGCCGCCGAGGTCCTCGTCGAGGGAGCGCAGGCATTCGATCAGGAAGTTGCGCCTCGGCGCGCCCGAGGGGCGGAGCAGCGCGTCGTCGAGAACGAACAGGGCCACGGCGGAGTCGCCGTCGTCGGCGACGGACAGCAGGGTGGGGAGGTCGGTCAGTCGCAGATCACGCCGGAACCAGACGAGTGCAGTCCTGCTCATGACGGTCATTCTCCGCCATCCGTGCGGCAGGACGTTCCTCGCCGATATTTGTACGTCTGACCTGCTGATATGTTCCAGATCCCCGACGCGGCCCGCAAAATAATGTCATAACGCAGCTTATCGGCAGTAGGGGTGGCTCGAACCCGGCAAACCTCGCCGACCAATAACCCGCCCCGAGGGGGCGGGCCCTCGGGGCGCGCGGTCAGTGGGCCTGTTGCTCGCCGAGCGCCTCGAGGCGCGTCTCTTCGAGGTCGAGTCGGCGTTGCGCCGCCTCGAGGGTCTGGGAGCTGTACGTACCGCGGGAGCGGGCGTGGAGGAGGGCGGCGCGCTCGGCGAAGATGGTGTCCAGACGCACGCGCAGGTACTCCTCGCGGCGCAGATCGTGCTCGGGATCGGGGGAGGACCCGCCCCGGGCCTCGCGCTTGCCGATCAGGCTGTCCTGGCGGACGCGGGCCAGCACGTCCGGGTCGGTCTCCTGCGGGGCGTCGGCGAGGGCGGCCTCCGCCGCGTCCGCGAGCTCCTCGAGCAGCTTGCCGTACTCGGCGCGCAGCCGGGCCGTGTCGTCCGCGGGCACGTTCACCCAGCGGATCACCCACGGCAGCGTGAGCCCCTGCAGAAGCAGGGTGGTGACCGCGACGACGAATGCGATCAGGATCAACTCGGCGCGGTACGGGGTGTCGTGGGGGAGCGTTTGGGCGGCGGCCAGGGTGATGGCCCCGCGCATCCCGGACCACGCGAGGACGACTCCGCCCCGCCAGCCGAGGGTCTCGGTGAGCAGGAAGTCGATGTCCGCGCTGGTTCGGGTCACGCGGCGGCGGATGAGTGCCTTGCGGCCAGGGCTCAGCCTCTCCACGTCGTCGAGGTCACGCAGACGTTCTTGCCATCGTTCGATGCGCGGTGCCCTCGCCGCTGCTCGGCGTTCGTCCCGGCGGAGCACGGCCACCAGCGGAACCACGAAGATCATCCGCGCGGCGATGACGAAGGCGGAGGCGAGGAGACCGAACAGCAGGCCCTGCCCGGACGGCAGTCCCGCGTCCTGGACCTCGTCGAGGAGGTGTTCGAGGCTCAAGCCCATGATGAGGAAGATCGCCGATTCGAGGAGGAAGGCGATCGTGCGCCAGTTCATCTCCTCGGTGATGCGGTCCTGGGCACGCAGGAAGCGGGGTCTGAGGTGCCCGGTGACAAGTCCGGTCACGACGACTGCGAGCACGCCCGAGGCACCGAACTCCTCGACGGGCACGAAAGCGACGAACGGCACCACGAACGAGATCGCGGTGTTGAGCACCGTGTCGTTGATCCAGCTCCGCACGCGGACGTTGACGACACCGACCACGACGCCGACGACCGAGGCGAAGACCACCGAGAACACGAAGTCGCCGGCCACGTGCCACAGCGACACCGCACCCGCCATCGCGGCGATCGCCGACCGCAGCAGCACCAGGGCGGACGCGTCGTTCACCAGGCCCTCGCCCTCGAGGACGGTCAGCAGCCGGGACGGCAGGCCGAGCTTGCGGCCGACCGACGTCGCGGCGACGGCGTCGGTCGGGCTGATAACGGCGCCGAGCGCGAACGCCGTCGCCCACCCGAGGTCGGGAATCAGCAGGTGGAACAGCGCGCCGGCGCCGGCGGTGGTGACCAGCACCAACAGCACCGCCAGCCCGCTGATGGCCTTGAAGTTCCGGCGGAAGTCCTGCGCGGGCATCGTCACCGCTGCCGAGTACAGCAGGGGAGGCAGGACCACGGCGAGGATCCACTCCGGCTCGACGTCCACGTCGGGCACCGCGGGGACGAAGCTCAGTCCGATTCCGACGACGACCAGGCTCAGGGGAGCGGCCAGACCCAGACGCTGTGAGAAGGCCGATACGGCAACGATGCTGGCTACGCCGATGATGGCTATGAGGGTGAGATCCACAGGGTCATTGTGGTCGTCCTCCGGCTACCCGCCTCGCCCCGACACCCGCGCCAGGCGTGATCTATCCGGTCCAGCGCGGGTCACGGCCGGTGAGTGCGATCAGTCGCTCGAGCGGCGTGGCATCCGCGGGGGCGGCGACCTCCGGGCCGAACAGCCCGCTGCGCGCCTCCTCGGTGCCGGGACCGCTGAACTGCGCGACGAAGTCCCGCGCCCCGTTCACCGAGGCGTCGTCGACGAGGTAGGACTGTCCGGTCGCGCGGGCCACGTCCCAGCCGTGAACCACGACCTCGTTCATCGCGACGCGACCGGCTTCGCCTCCGGTGAGGTCGACCCCGCCGGCGCGGGTGTTTCCGGACCATGCGGCCTCGTCCCGCCACGCCTGCGCGAGCTCGTCCAGCCGGGTCGCGATGTGGTCGCGCCAGTCGTCGGGGAGCCGGTCTCCGCGCCCGGACGGACCGACCTCGAGTGGCTGCTTCCGGGCAGCGAGCGTGAACGCGAGGGCCAGACCGTCGATGTGGTCGAGCAGATCCGCGACGGTGTACTCGCGGCACGGCGTCGGGGCGCTGAGCTGGTCGTCACGGACACCTCGGACGATACCGGCGACCGCGTGCGTGGCGGGTCGAAGGTCGAGCATGGTTGTCCTCCTGGATCGATGGGATTCACCTGTATCGACTCGGATTCGGCCTGGACCTCATCGCACCGGAGGCACTCGACCGCATCAGCGGTGCAGGGTCAGTGCCTTCGGCTTGCTTACGAATCGGAAAGTGGTGCCCTCGCCGACGACCTCGCCGTCGGTGGCCAGCGCGACGGCGGCACCACGCACCTCGACGTCGACGGCGTCGACGGTGCGGCGTACGTAGGTGGGGGAGCCGCCCAGGGTTCCGGTCGCCGCCGCGGCGGCGAGGCGAAGGCGGGACAGGGGGACGTCGGCGCGTAGGTACCGCACATCGAGGATGCCGCCCTGCAGATCCGGACGCGACATCGGAACCTGGTCGCCGGGTGAGTAGCGGCCGTTCCCGACGAACAGCATCCAGACGTCGAACTGTTCGCCGTCGATCGTCAGGGTGATCGGTTCGGCGGTGCGCAGCACCCTGATCATCGCGGCGGCAGCCGCAGGCCACTTGCCGAGGCGCGGTTCCCATTTCTCTCGTAGCCGCACCGAGTCGGGGTACCCGCCGAGGCTGGCGGTGTTGACGAACGGCCGCGGGTCGGCGCCGCCGACGGCGACTTCGGCGACGTCCACGAGCGCAGTCCGCCCCTTCTCCAGGGCGGTGACGCTGGTCTGCACGTCGGCGACGCCGGCGTCCCGGGCGAAGTGGTTGAGGGTGCCCCCGGGGAACACCGTCAGCGGCAGGTCATGGCGCAGGGCCGCATCGACGGCGGCGATCACCGTACCGTCGCCGCCGCAGACACCGAGTGCGGTCGGGGATTCGGATCCGATCCGGTCGTCGAGCAGTTCGCCGACGTCGCGGTCTGGATCCATCTCGACGATCGACGCCTTCGGCAGCTCGTCCCGGATCCGGCCGAGGACATCGTCGTCGTTGCCGCCGGAACCTGGATTGACCAGGACAAGCAGTCCCAGTCCCTGATGAAGTGGCGGCCCGTCGAGGGCAGGTCCGAGCTCGGCGGGCTCGTCGGTGCGCACCGCCCACCATCGTCTGGTCGCGAGCGCGACCGCCGCCCCCACCGCGGCTCCGGCGACGACATCGGACGGCCAGTGCACGCCGACATGCACCCGCGAATACGCCACGGCCGCGGCCAGCGGGGCCACCGCCACGCCTGCCGCGGGGGACTCGAGCGCCACACCGGTGGCGAACGCGGCCGCGGCCGCCGAATGGCCGGAGGGGAACGACGACGAGCGGGGGAGCGACCGGGCCCGTCGCAGAACTGACAGGTTCGTCAGGTCGGGCCGATGCCGAGGGAGGATCGGCTTGAGCAGTCCGTTGGTCAATGCGCTGGCGCCCGCCACCGCCAGGAGCCCACGTACCGCGGCCCGGCGTGGTCGACCACCCGCGGCCACCAGCACCACGGATACACCCCACCAGAGCTTGCTGTGGTTGGCTGCGCGGCTCAGATGCCGCAGGCCCCGGTCCGCCGGGGAGGGGTTCAGTCCGGCACTACGGGCCATCAACTCGGCGTCGACCTCGCGCAGCAGCCGGCGAGGATGCCGCAATCTCGATCGTCCTGGGCTCACGTGCGGTCTCCTCTCGCAAGAACACTCTCCCCAGCGTCGCACGTCTCGAGCGGTGGACGCGCGCACCGACACGGTGCCCGACCGGCTGGTGTGGGTCCGTCATCTTCGTGATCGTGATCGTGATCGCCGGTCTGATTCTGTGACGAGCACCCCTGCAGCGTTCGTGATAGGAAGAGAAGGGGGTTGCCCCTGATCGTTCCGCCGGCCGAGCGCCGCGACGGGCGGGTTACCGGAGTGACATGGAACCGACAGTTCGCTGCGTTTCAGGGGCTCGCAGTCACGCGCAACCGATCACGGAGGTCAGCCGTGCACATACAGACGCGTCGCTACGACCCACTCGATGTCTGCCTGGGTGTCCGGGAGCGGCGCTCGCCGAGAATCACGGTTGTCAGTGTCGCCGGCGACGTCGACGAACCCGCGGTGGCCAACCTTCACGGACCGAATCGAAGCCGGGGTTGCAGAAGCGTCGCATTCGGTGATCGTGGATCTGACCAACGTCGAGTTTCTGGGTCTCTCCGGGGTGCAAGCGCTGGCGGTGGAGAAGATCCGTGCCGAGCGCAGCGCTGTCGAGATGCTTCTCGTGCCGGGAGGTCGTGGTGTGATCCGGCCGCTCACCGTAGCGGGGCTGCGGGACCGCTTCCTCCGATTCGGATCGGTCCGGGAAGCCGTGGAAAGCGTGTGCGTGGGACCCGCGAGACTCGCGGGTTAGCCGCGTCCGCGATCGAACTACTCATCGAAAGCCTTGTCCCGCAGAGACGTTCTCACCGGGGCACACTCTGCACCGGAGGTCCCGGGGCAGGCGGCGGTGCCGGTGGGATCGGATCCGGGCCCGGCCCGGGGACCGGTTCAGGCGACGGCGGCTGAGGTCCGGGAGGGTGGGGTTGTGGTTCCGGATCCGGGATCGGTGGCGGAGTGGGTGGCGGTGGCGTGGGCACGGGTGGCTGGGGGATCGGATCCGAGGGGATCGTCCTAGTCGTGGCCGGCGACGCAATCGTGGTCATGGCCACCGGGTGCCCACGGTTGCCGTGGTGAAAACTGCCACTTCCGTGATCGGGCGGATCTCGGCCGCACGAGGTTTGTGATCCGCCGGTTCGGGGAAATCGATCGCGAACCGGGCAAGTTCGGCCCTTATGGCAAGGAGGTCAGGTCGTGATCATTCTCGGAGTCATTCTCGCGATTCTCGGGTTCGTGTTCGGAATCTCGATCCTGTGGACCATCGGAATCGTGCTGATCGTCATCGGCGCAATCCTGTGGATTCTCGGGGCGGCCGGGCACGCGGTGGGCGGCCGCGCTCACTACTACTGAATCCCAGCTTGCGCACTTGATCTCCCCACCACATGGAGGTAGCAGTGGGACAGTGGGCGATTGGACTGGAAGGAGTCACGATGGGGGACGGCGCGATCGTCACCTCGCCGGTCGAGGTGACGGTGGCTGCCGACTTCGGTCAACTGCCCGTCTTGCGGGCAGTCGCCGAGACCATCGCGGTGCTGGCCGATTTCAATCTCGACGATGTGTCCGACATCAAACTGGCCGTCGACGAGGTCTGTTCTCAGCTGATCAAGGACGCACTCACCGGCGCCGCACTGATCTGCAAGTTCGTCGTCGCAGGGGGCGCGATCGAGGTCGAGGCGTGCGCGGACACATCGTCCCGCACGATCCCGGATGAGCGCGGGTTCGGATGGCATGTGCTGCAGGAACTGACCGACGATATCTCGGTGAGCCACCTGCCGCTGGGATCCGATGACCGCGGCTACCGCACATCGATCGTGTTCACGAAGAGGATGGGCGGCGACGCCTAGTGGCGGTCGTCGGGCAGGGGCACGGAACAGACACGTCCGACCCCTACGACAATCTGACGGATCTGTTCGTACAGATGTGCCGGCCGGACACCGACACCGATGCCGTTCGGGAAGAAATCGTCACGCGCGCACTGCCTTTGGCCGAGCACATCGCCCGCCGGTTCCGCGGCCGCGGCGAGGCGTACGACGACCTGCTCCAGGTGGCACGACTGGGGCTGGTCAACGCGGTGGACCGGTTCGACGTCACCCGCGGTACCGACTTCGTTTCCTTCGCCGTCCCCACGATCATGGGGGAGGTGCGCCATCACTTCCGCGACGTCGGATGGGCGATACGGGTGCCCCGCCGGATGAAGGATCTCCACCTCGAGATCACCAGGGCGGTCGGCGTGCTCGCGCAACGGCTGGGACGGGCGCCGTCGGCCCGCGAGATCGCAGACGAACTCGGACTCGACGTATCCGAGGTGGCCGACGGACTGCTCGCCGGAGGGGCGTATCACACGATGTCGATCGACGCCCCGATCGGCGACCAAGAGGACAACGCTCCACTCGTCGACACCATCGGCGCCGATGACGCCGCGCTGGAAAAGGTGGAGAACTTCGTGGCGCTGGGACCGGCGCTGGAACGGCTGCCCGAGCGCGAGCGGACGGTCCTGATCCTGCGGTTCTTCGGAGGAATGACGCAGACGGAAATCGCCACACGGGTCGGGATCTCGCAGATGCACGTGTCCCGGTTGCTGTCACGAACCCTCGCGCAGCTGCGCAGCGAACTCGAGGGTCGGTGAACGACGGTGGTCGATCCTTCGGTCGCGATGCGTGACGGAGCCGCCTCCAGGGCGAGTTTGTAGCAGATTGCTACACTGGATTCGGTTGTGAGGCGTCGCCCGAAGGAGCAGTCATGACGAATGTCGCGGACAAGGTGACCAGGTTCTCGTCGGAACTCGTCGATGCGGCGGCGGCCGAGGGGGAGCGGGAGAACCGCTCGGCGCGCCAGCAGCTCGAGCACTGGGCCCGGGTGGGCCGCGAGGTGTCGAACCAGCGCCAGGTGGCGCGCCGTCGCGTCGAGGCCGCGCTCGCCGGTCGGCTGCCGCTGCGCGAGCTGTCCGACGAGGAAGGCGTGGTCTTCAACGCCGAGATCGCAGCCGCGCTCGAGGAGTCACTGGCCACCGGCGATCACGTCGCCGATCGCGCCGCGCAGGGCCGCGCCACGATCGTGCTCGATGAGCAGGGCCGCGTCGTCAAGCACCTGCCTGACGGCACCCAGATCATTCTGTGAGGCGGCTCGACCTCGTCGTCGGGCCGAACGGTGCCGGCAAGTCCACCTTTGTCGAGCAGCGTCTCGCGCCGCTTCTTCCGGGCAGTGTCTTCGTCAACGCCGATGTGATCGCGCAGGACCGCTGGCCCGACAGCGCCGAGGAGCACTCCTACGAGGCGGCACGGATCGCGGCGACCATCCGAGACGCCCTGATCGAGCAGGGGGAGTCGTTCATCGCCGAGACGGTGTTCTCGCACCCGTCGAAGCTGGAGCTGATCGACCGTGCGCGCAGGGCAGGCTACGTCGTCGTGCTGCACGTGGTGCTGGTGCCGGTCGAGCTGTCGGTCGCTCGTGTCGCCGAGCGCGTCGTCGAGGGTGGGCATCGGGTGCCGGAGGAGAAGATCCGGGATCGGTTCGGGCGGTTGTGGTCGCTGGTGGTGGAGGCGATCGGCAGAGTCGACCATGCGAGCGTGTACGACAACACCGCGGCCGACGTCACGCGGATCGTCGCCAGGTTCGTCGACGGGGAAGCGGTCGGCGAGATCAGCTGGCCCGTGTGGACTCCGCCGGAGCTGACCGAGTTGGTGGTGTGAGCCGCCGCTTCGGGTACGGGCGGTCCGGCTGGAGGCGGTGGGCTGCGATCGCCGGCCGGATGAGTGCGTTGCCGTAGTTCTGGACGGAAGAAGTCCGAGGGTGTAAAGCTGAGGAGCGATGCGTGCGCACCGCGGAGGTGCCTGATGGAATTGATGTCACCCGTTGACCTGGCGTTGCTCGTGGGAGAGATCGGTTCGCGCACCCTGCACGTCGCTGCCCTGATGGTGTTCGATGCGGCCGAGGATCAGGACGAGACCTTCGTCGAAGCGGCCTACCGGCAAGCCCTGACCTACACCACCGTGCACCCGGCGCTCATGCGCAGGCCAGTCGCACGATTGTCCACGGCAGGCCTGCCCACGTGGGAGACGGTCGACTGCATCGACATGGGCAGGCACCTGCTGTGGTCGGTGCTGACTCCTCCGGCAGGAGACGCGGAGCTGTACCAGTTGGTCGCACGTCTCCACGAGAGCCAGCTCGACCGCTCCAGACCGCTGTGGAACGCCCATCTGATCGAGGGTCTGTCCGGCGGGCGATTCGCCCTCTACGTGAAGATCCATCACGCGCTCCTCGACGGAATGTCCGGGATACGTCTGATCGAGCGTTCGCTGAGCACCGATCCGCTCGAACGCGGCAAGCCGGTTCCGCTCATGCTCGATGGCGAAGAGCCCGTGAAGAGTCCTGTCCGGGACGGGTGGGGGCTGATCGGCTCCGGCCGCCGGGCCCGCGACCTCGCCGAGGGGATGGTCGCCGCGGTGGAAATCCTCGGCAAGGCCCTGTTCGGAGAGGCGGGCAAGGTCGTAGCAGGTCTGAGGTCCGAGGCCACGGTGTTGCCGATGCAGGCCCCTCGGAGTGTCCTGAACGCAAAGATCACCTCAGCGCGGGCTTTCTCTGCCCGTTCGTGGCCGAAGGCGAGGATCAGGGCCGTTCAGGATGCGACCGGCGCTTCCTGCGGTGATGTGATCCTCGCGATGTGCGCGGGCGCGCTGCGCATCTGTCTGCTCGAGCGGGGCGAGCTGCCGCATGCGCCGCTGATCGCCTTGGTGCCGGTGGCGCAGCGCAGGCGCATGGACGCCGATTCGGGTGGAAACTCGGTAGGGGTGGCGCTGTGCAATCTGGGAACGGACTTGGCAGACCCACTCGATCGACTGGACCTGATCGTGCGGTCGATGACCGCCGCCAAGAATCGGATTCACGAGCAGGGCCTGTACCCGTCCCTGATGACGGCAGTTCCGGACCTCGTCTCGAACCTGACCACGATATTGCCGATCGACCCTCACCTGAGGCCCACATTCAATCTGGTGATCTCGAACGTTCCCGGTCCACGGCAGCGGTTGTACTGGAACGGCGCGCCGTTGCGGCAGCTGTACCCGGTCTCCGTCGTCTTCGACGGTATCGACCTGAACATCACCGTCTGTCACTACGCGGACGAGCTCCAGTTCGGTTGTATCGGGGCACCGGAATCAGTTCCGCACATCGAGCGTTTGACTGAAGTGCTCGAGGAAGCATTGTGCGACCTCGAAACCGCGACAGCAGTGGATGGATGATGAACAACCCGGCCGTTCACCCCGACCGCCCCACCCCGGTGCCAGCGCCGCCGCTCGTGACAGACGCGATGCGCGTCGACCCCGGATTCCGGACACTGGCAGCCCAGTTCTTCGACCTGTTCCAGAAGACACAGGACGGCGGTGGTGCACTCGCCGTCTACCTGCACGGTGAGCCGGTGCTCGACGTGTGGGCGGGGTGGGCGACACCGGTCGACCGGTGGCAGGTGGACACCGTCGCCTTGTCTTTCTCGACCGGAAAGGGTGTCGCCAGCACGGTGCTGCATCGTTTGGCCGAGCGGGGGATCATCGACTACGACGCCCCCGTCGCCCTGTACTGGCCCGAGTTCGCCGCCGCAGGTAAGGAAGCGATCACTGTCCGGGACCTGATGAGCCATCGCGCCGGGCTGCACCGGGTGCGGGGCCTGGTTCCCGGTCCGCTGGGGTTGCTGGACCACACCGCCGTCACCACCGCACTGGCCGCCAGCGCGCCGGACCCCCGCAGTCCGAGGCTGCCCGGGTATCACGCGGTCACCTACGGCACGCTGGTCGCGGAGCTGGCCGCGCGAGCGACTGGGAAGCCGTTCGCCGAGCTGGTGCGCACGGAGATTGCCGAGCCGCTCGGCGTCCCCGAGTTCTGGTTCGTCGTTCCGCCGGAGGAGCGATACCGGATCGCCAAGACCTTCCCGCGGATCAATCCGTTCCGGCTGTCGTGGGAGACGACCTCGTTCGCGCTTTCCAGGATCCCGGGGCTCAGGGGCGTCGCCGATGCCGGAATGCCGAAGGGATTCGACGAACTCGTGCGCAACCCAGCGATCCACGACTTCGCCATGCCGGGATGGAACGGTGTCTTCAACGCTCGCGCGCTCGCCAAGATGTACGCGGCGCTCGCCAACGGCGGCAGCGTCGAGGGCATCCAGTTCCTGCGACCGGAGACCGTCGCGCAATTGAGCGAGGTGCAGACCACTGACCGTGACTATGTCCTCGGCATCAGGATGAACTGGCGGCTCGGCTATCACGCCGGCCTTGTCGCCAGCCGGACGCAGTATGGACAAGCCTTCGGTCACTACGGACTCGGTGGGTCCGGCGCATTCGCTGACCCCAAGTCCGGTCTGGCACTGGCCTTCGTGACGAATCGGATGGGGAACGCGCTCACCCCGTTGACCGACCTACGGATGATGCGGCTGGGCGCGCACGCGCAGTCCATCGCACGCCGACTGTGACCTCGTCCGCCACGGTCCGGGCGAGGCGCGGCCTGCACTCACATTCCGCGTGACCGGGACCGGGCGACCACGAGAAGCGTCACGACGGCGGCGGCGCCGAGGGCGATGAACACTGCGGTCTCCGGTACCCGGTTCGTGCTCGGCTCGCCTGCAGCCGTCACCGTCAGGGTGCGCACCTCGGACGTCGACGCGATGGTCCCCGGGGCGCCCGAGTACTCCGCCCCGATCCTGTGGTCCCCGGCATCGGTGAAGGTGTGAGACGCCGATGCCCGGCCGTCGATCACACCGACCGGGTCGCCCAGATCGACACCGTCCGAGCGGAACTGAACAGTGCCGCCACCGGGCGCCGGAGAAACAGTGGCAGACAGGGTGATCGACGTCCCGGCGGGCACCGACTCCGGTACGGAGATCACCGTCGACGTTCTCACATCGGTCGGACTCGAGATGGCGACAGTTGCCAGGGGACCCGCCCCGGCGTTCAGCGGCCCGGTGGGCGTGTCTCGCGGCGAACACCGGGTCGCGGCCCACCGGGTTCCGAACATCGATGCCTTGGCGAGTGAAGTGTTGAAATTCGCGTCGTTGTCGAATTCGCCGGCCGCACCCGCAGTCCTGAGTTTCGGTGCGATCACGCCGGACTGGCCTGCGGTCATCGTGACCTCTATTGCGGGCATCTGGAACCAGGTGTCCCCGTTGGGGTTGGTCGAGCCGTCGAGGTTCTTCGAGTTCTTCGGAACCCGGATGCCGCCCTCGGTGTCGGTGCCCGACGTTGGGCTGTTGCCGATCACCTCGTTGTTCCCGGACAGTCGCAGAACGCCACCCGAGACGTCGTCGACGACACCGTTGTCGTCGACGCGAAGCACGTTGGGTGCCACGTTGTCGAGGTTGAAGCCCGTGCCGGCCACCACCGTGGCGCCGACGAACACCGCGTTGGCCGGGATCTCGAAGTCGTTCTTCAGTCGGGAGACACTGACGGTGGTCGCCCCCGATTTCGAGGAGGGATAGGACCTCGGACCCGTCTGAATTCGATAGGTGAACCGCTGTCCCGGTTCGACGGTGGTCGGCGCCTCGACGGTGACCGCATCCGCCCCGAGATCGTCGACGTCGATGACGGAAGACGCCCGGCAGGCATCGATGAACGACACCTCGGTCGGTGCCCCGACTGCGACGGACGACCCCAGTGTCAGGCACGAAGCCATCATCGCCGCAGCGGCCGGTGGCCTCCAGCGCCGCGGCGTCGACAACATGAATCGCTCCTCCTCTGGTGACACTCCGAAGGTCACCAGTTGGGTTGTCGCACAGGGCGAGTGCTCTCCGAATGCCGGCGGCGAACGGATTGTGATTCTCGGCTGGACCAGGCTGGCTACAGGAGTTCGGTCACGCCGGGTGCGCTCGGTGGACGGTCGACGGTCTGGCCATGGGTTCGGGGAACATCACGCTCTGCCACCAGCCGCTGAGCGGGCTCGGGTCCGGCCACACGACGTCCGGCTCAGGACCTGACTCGTTGACTGGCTGATCGTTGCGAACTGGTCTGCGGTACATCTGTTCTCCCGGTGGGCCCGAGCGTGTGATCGGACTCAGTGAACCGTGCAGTCGCCGGCATCAGTAGGGCCCGCGGTCACACGTGGTAGGGGCCTTCGGCCCGAATGTCGGCCTCGACGCCACGCGGGATTGTGGCCCGAGGCTCTGTGCGCGATGGGTTCGATCAGCGTTTGCTCGAATATGTGAACACGGATCGTGGTGACAGCGTGGCGCCGCGCGTGCGGTGGCGCCGGACCACCGTCAGCGGCCGACCGGTCCGATATGCCGTTGGTGGAAGCGGGCCGGTGGTGTTGTTCCTGCACGGATGGGGGCTGGGTGGACAGGCCTATCGTCAACCTCTCGCGCAGCTGGTTTCCGCGGGAATACAGGTGGTTGCACCGGCGCTTCCCGGTTTCGGTGGCACCGCCGCAATGTCGAAACGAACCCGCACGTTGACGGAGTACGGGCGATGGGTCGGGCATTTCGCCAATGCGATCCGGCTGGAACGTCCGGTCACCCTGGTTGGCCACTCTTTCGGAGGTGGCGTGGCCGTCGCCGCCGCGTACCGGGCGCCGGATCTGGCCGAGCGACTCGTCCTCGTGAATTCGATCGGTGGCTCGGCGTGGGTGGACGGCCGGGGACTCGTACAGGCCATCCGGGACAGGCCCGTTTGGGACTGGGGCCTGCACCTTCCCGCTGATCTACTTCCGAGACGTCAGGTCACTCGGGTGTT
The DNA here is from genome assembly GCF_053589375.1 of Rhodococcus sp. NPDC003348. Classification (NCBI taxonomy): domain Bacteria; kingdom Bacillati; phylum Actinomycetota; class Actinomycetes; order Mycobacteriales; family Nocardiaceae; genus Rhodococcus; species Rhodococcus sp. NPDC003348. The sequence continues at coordinate 90,867 of NZ_JBSFRT010000010.1, read as the reverse complement.
GCCCGTGATACTTCGGGACGCAGTACCCAATGTGCTGCGAAATCCTGTCGGAGTGTGGGAAGTCGCGCGCATCGCGAGGACTGCAAACCTCACCAGGGAACTCAACGCGCTGGCGAACCGACGACTGCCCATTTTCGTTGTCTGGAGTCTCCGAGACAACGTCATCCCGATGGCCACCACCATGTCGTTGCGTGCTGCGTTGGGGGAGCCTCGGACCATCACCGTACCCGGCGGGCATGCCTGGCTGATGGATGATCCCCGCTCGTTCGGCGAGATCATCACGAACGTGGTCTTCGAGGCTCCCGAGGGCGCGCCGAGCATCGGTGACATGGACGCAGATGGACGGGCGACCGGGGGGCACCAGTGCGGGCCCGCGTGACCCATTCCCTGGGCGGCCCGGGTCGATCACTTCCCGGACAGCTCCCCGGCCGCACAGATCGCCTCGACGAATTCACCGACCGTACGTTCCGGAAGGTGCCGGGCCAGATCGGCCTCGCTGATCATCCCGACCAGTTGGTGGTCGTCGAGGACGGGAAGCCGACGGATCCGGTGCTCCTCCATCATCGAGAGGACCTCTTCGGCCGGCGCTGCCGCATCGATGTAGTGGATGTGCCCCTGAGCGAGTTCGATCGCGGTGGTTGCCGACGGGTCTTGGCCGTTGGCAATACATCGAACGACGATGTCGCGGTCGGTGATGATGCCATATAGTCGGCCGTCGTCGCCGCAGATCGGAAGCGCGCCAACATCGAGGTCTCGCATGTGCCTTGCTGCGGTGGTGAGGGTGTCGTGTTCACCGATGCAGGTGGCTCCGTTGTGCATGATTTCTCGTGCGATGGTCACGAGTTTCCTCCAGATTTCGGTGTTCGCCGCGTCGGTGGCTTTCGTGGCCCGGACGCGCGGCCGCTGGCGCAAGTAGGCGCGGGTCGGCACCGTCATGATCTCGGACGCTCCGGTGGCATCGACAGGGCCGATGGTCACCAAATTCGGCCCGTCGGCTCGACGCCGCCGACGACGGTCAGATCTGCGCCAGCTCCCGACGAAGCCCCTGCGCGCCCCTGTCGAGCAGGTGTGCCACGGCCCGCCTGAGCAACGGTTCCGCCCATCGAAGCCATCCCTGGAACGCGAATCGGACCCGATAGGTGACCAAGCAGCGACCGCTCGGATGCGCGGTGACGGTGATCGTGTCGAGTGCGATCAGCGAGACGTTCGCGCCGCGCAACTCGATCGACCTGCCGGGTGTCAGGGCGACGACCTCGTAAATCAGGTCGCTGGTCCGGCCCGCGAACCGGGACGTGTTCGCAAACCGGGTTCCGACGCCGCCGTCGCCTGAGATCCGCACGGTGCGGATCGTGCCAGGATCCCATCGCTCGGTGGTGGTGAAGTCCGCGAGGTACGCGAACACCGCGCCGGCTGACGCTTCGGTCGTCAGCTCGCGCTGCATGTCGATCATCGGGGCTCCTCCCGTTGCTGGGACCGAAATGACCAGATCTCTCGTATGAACGGTTCGCAGCGACAGACGAATCGGATGGGTGCCGCGCAAGTACCCTCGAGACCGTGGACTGACCGTACGGGTGTCACCGGCATCGCAGGCATGCGCGAAGACCCGAGACAGCGGCTACGCACTTCCGCTCGGCGGCACGTTCGCCAGCAATCATCGAACGCCGCGGATCCGGCCGAACGCGTCGCGTGGAGCCGCCACTGTCATCGCGTCAATCTGGTGGGCTGATGCGTGGCGTGTCCCGGAGCTGACGTCCTGTCCGGGTTCTCGCCTCGATTTGCCGGTGAGCCTTCCCTCCGGCCGCGAGAGATGACAGGGCACAAAGTCTCTTGACAGGTCCATTCGCAGGCAGCAGCTTGTCGGGGGGCCCGCGTCGACGGCGGCGCCGAACTCGGGCTCCGGGGGCCACACAAGGGCACTCTGGCCCTGGCATCGCATCGAGGTCGAGGCGACGATGGTCGGTGAGACGGATCAGCGACCCTTACAGCCGTACCGCGGTGCGCAAGGAGGCGAGGGTGATGTTCGTAGACAGAGCCGATGCGGGTATTCGACTCGCAAGGGCACTGCGACACCTGAACGGTCCAGATGTCGTCGTCGTGGGTCTGCCGCGAGGTGGTGTGCCGGTCGCGTGGGAGGTCGCGCGGGCGCTCGGCGCCCCGCTGGACGTCATCGTCGTCCGCAAGCTCGGCGTGCCGTTTCAGCCCGAGCTGGCCATGGGCGCGATCGGAGAAGGCGACGTGCAGGTGCTCGACCAGTCCGTGATCGACAAGGCCGCAATCACCCCCGCGGAACTCGCCGCCGCCGTGAGTGTCGAATGTGCCGAGTTGAAACGGCGTGTGCACCGTTTCCGGCCTGAGCGCCCCGCAATTTCACTCGCTGGGAAGACGGTCATTGTGGTCGACGACGGCGCGGCAACGGGATCGACCGCCAAGGCTGCGTGTCAGGTGGTGAAGGCGCGTGGCGCCGCCCGGATCGTGGTCGCCGTACCGGCAGCACCCCCCGTCGCGGTCACAGACTTCTTCCAGTTTGCCGACGATGTGGTGTGCCTGGCGTCACCGACGCCCTTCGATGCCGTCGGTCAGTGGTACCAACACTTTCCGCAGGTATCGGACGCTGAGGTTGCGCAATTGCTCCAACGCACCACCCCCGATCGGATCCCGACGCCGGTGACCTCGCCGGGAGATGCCCCGCAGGACCTGGATGAAGACGTCGTCATACAAACCGACGACGCCTGGCTCTCCGGGCACCTGGCATTGCCGGCCGATTCGACCGGGATCGTGGTGTTCGTGCACGGCAGCGGCAGCAGCAGATACAGCCCGCGGAACCGGTTTGTCGCGCGCACATTGAACGAGGCCGGGATCGGCACCCTCTTGATCGACCTGCTCACGCCGGAGGAGGAAACCGACCGACGCTGCGTCTTCGACATCACGCTGCTCGCGCGCCGGCTCTTCGACGTCACCGAATGGCTGCGTCGTCGACCCGAGACCGCCACCGCACAGATCGGCTATTTCGGCGCGAGTACCGGCGCCGGCGCTGCACTGTGGGCTGCCGCCAATCCTGCCGCCGGGCCGTTCGCAGTCGTCTCCCGCGGAGGACGCCCCGACCTCGCTGCCGTCAGGCTTGACGGGGTCACCTGCCCGACGCTGCTCATCGTCGGCGGACGGGACGACGCCGTCGTCGCGCTCAACCGTCAAGCACTCAACCGACTTCGGTGTGAACGCGAACTCACAATCGTCGAAGGGGCTACGCACCTCTTCGAAGAGCCTGGAACACTCGAAGAAGTCGCTGCACTGGCCTGTGACTGGTTCACCGCCCACCTGGCCGCATTGCCCGGTACCGGTGGTGGCAGTGCGTGATCGCTGCCTCGGTCCAGACGAACGCGCCTTCGGTGTCGATTCCGATGATCACGGCTGCTCCGCCAGGAACTCGTGAAATGCAGCGAATGCGCGGGGACCGTACACGGTTCCCGGTCCACCGGCCATCATGATCGCAACACCGATGGCCTCTGCTGCTTCCTCTGGGGTGCTGCCCTGCGTAGCGGCTCCCCGCGCATGTGTGGCGATGCATCCGTCGCATTGCGTTGTCACCGCGATCGCCAGGCAGATCAGTTCCTTGGTCTTGGCATCGAGCGCTCCAGGTGCCAAGGACGCAGCGTAGAGCTGCCCGAAACTCTCGTAGACCTGCGGAATCGCTTGACGCAACGCGCGGGCTGGGGCGCGTAGCTCCTGTTGGACATCTTTTCCGTAACCCATGACGTCCTCCGAATACTCGACGACGGACCTGTCGAGAACGTTCCCCGTCAGCCTCGGTCCTACACGTGCATCGCCTTGCACCCTGTCGACTGATGACCACCGGATGAGGGACCTTCGCCCCTGGGCGGTGTCTTCCCGCGTTGCGAAGATGACGTGACACCCAACTCGCGGCAGACGCGCTTGCCCGAACCGAGGAGTCCACATTGGATGCCAATGCCCCGATCGTGGTAGGCGTCGACGGATCCGAGTCCTCCAACGACGCGGTTCGCTGGGCCGCCCGCGATGCGGTTCGCCGCTCCGCACCCCTGCATCTGGTCTCGACGATGTATGTCGCAGGGACCTACGGCGTTCCGGTCGGCCTGCCACCGGCGTATTTCGACGACCACGAGGTTGTCGGACGGCGCCGATTGGCGCGGGCACTCGAGGTGGCACGTGCGGAGGCGTTGCCCCACCCACTGGCGGTTGATTCAGAGCTGGTGTGGGGTCACCCGGGCGGTCTTCTGCTGGAGCGGGCGCACGCCGCGCGGATGTTGGTGGTCGGATCGCGGGGACTCGGGGAGGTGTCGGGCGGCCTTCTGGGGTCGGTCAGTGCGACGGTCGCTGCTCACGCTGGCTGTCCGGTTGCGGTGATCCGAGAGCTTGCGGACCCCGAAGGTCCTGAAGGCGGTTCGGTGCTGGTTGGCGTGGACGGGACCCGTAACAGTGAACCGGCGCTTGTGGAGGCGTTCACCGAGGCGTCGCTCCGCGGGGCCGAACTCGTCGCGGTCCACGCGTGGTCCGACACCAACATCGGGAGCCTCTTCACTGCCGACCGTGGACTTGACTGGCTGTCGATCCAGGAGCGAGAAGAAGCTCAGCTCTCGGAGAGCCTCGCGGGTCTCGGCGAGGACTTCCCGGGCGTTCGTGTCACTCGGGTTGTCGTCAAGGACCAGCCCGCTCGAGAGCTGACCGAGCTGTCGGACCATGCGCAACTGGTGGTCGTCGGATGTCGGGGTCGGGGCGGGTTCGCGAGCCTTCTGCTCGGCTCCACGAGCCGGGCGCTACTGCACGCCATCGCCCGTCCCCTACTGATCGTCCACGCGCACTGACGAGCGTTCCCACCGGACGCCAGGACGATCTCTCGATTCACGGTGACGTGTGTCGTCTGTCCGAGGACTCTCGGCCCTACTCCAACGCGGGGTCGGGGGAGTGACGTGGGGGAGGAAGTTGTGGGCATGCTGTCGCCCGGCCGACCCAGTCCGCTGGCACCCACCTGGTCGGCGCGTGGAGCACAAACCGCGGCTCCGAAGACAGGGTGTCGCTGGAGACGACAGGGGGAGCGGTGTGTACGCCGTACCGGGAGACTGGCTCGTCGTCAAGGGAACGACCGTCGGTGCCGCAGACGAGGTCGGACAGATCCTCGGGGTGCGACGGGAGGACGGTACACCGCCATACCTGGTCAAATGGCTGCGCGACGGCCACGAGGCGTTGGTCTTCCCCGGCCCGGACGCGCACGTCGTTCCGGCAGCCGACATGGAACGGGAAGACGCCCGGAAACGGAACAGGATTGCCGAGGTCCAACGGGCCATCGTAAGGGGGAGTCGGCCGCCCCGGCGCGCATGACCCGCAGCCGTCGCGGTCTCTCGGCACGGGGCTCGCGGCGATGAGCGAAAACCCCCACGTTCTCGTGGTCTACGCCAGCGCACACGGTTCGACAGCCACGATCGCCAACCACATAGCCGCCACGCTCACGGCCGCCGACGTATCCGTGCACACCGCCTCGGTGGACGAGGACCCCGATCCGAGTTCGTTCGGCGGGGTCGTGCTCGGAAGCGCAATCCACGACCGAGACGTCCTTCCCGCGTTCCGCGCGTATCTCGATCGCCGTCATACTGCGTTGTCGACGCGGCCGACATGGTTGTTCAGCGTGGGCATGGGCCCCGCACTTCGTGGCCCCGTGGGCGCACGACTGGGGCGGATGGTGCCGAAACCGATCGCCAGAATCCGCGACACTTTGGGCGTCAACGACTATCACGCCTTTGCTGGGGTGTTCGAACGCCCGCCCGAGCGACGTACACGGCTGATCATCCGGCTGCTGGGGGCACACTACGGTGACAATCGGGACCTCGCCGACGTGGCAACGTGGGCGAGCAGGATCGCCGGGGAACTCCGCTGACTGTCCTCGGCAGCGGGCCCTGTCTCGCAGGGTAAGGCATCAACGACATTGTCCACGCCGCGGATGTGCCGCCACGAGCGTCCGGAGCAACGGTCGGCCGACCTCGATCGTCGTTGCCAGCCGTCGGTCAGAGGAGCAGGTCACCAAAGATGGTCCTTCGACTCTATTCACCTGACGGCCATGCCTCCATGCTGGACTCGGCATTTTCCTTGACATGGCAGGGAGGTGACACCGCCATCATGAATCTGCACGAGAAGAAGTGGTCGGTGGACATCATCATCGACGAACACGATTCCACGACGGGTGAAACCCGGACCCGAGCGGAGGCCCGGCTTCGAACGAAGGACGCCACGTCGTTGGTCGGCATCGGAGTGGCACGTCGCAACCCACGGGACGCCGACATCCCAGAGATCGGCGACGAGTTGGCCGTCGCACGCGCACTCGCCGACCTGGCCCACCGGCTGATCGATACGGCGGCCACAGATCTCGAGGCAGTCACTCACGAACGGGTTCACCTCGATGCATAACCGCTCGGGAGTTTCGGGCGCTCGAATCGGATGATGTGAAAGAACTGGATGATGGAGGTCAACACCATACCGGCGCGATTGTGGCGATTGCGTCCGTGGAACAGCAATCGGCTGATGCGCGGTAGCGATCGGCTCGAGGCGTGGGCCGTTCTCGCCTCTGCGGCCATCCTGCTGTTCCTGGTCCCGATCTTCGCCGCAATCGGTACCGCGACCTACACCCGCTTGACCGATCAGGCTCGGACCGAGCGCTCTACCCACAGTGAAGTGCAGGCGGTGCTGCTCGAGGATGCCAACAGCGAGGCAGTGAGCACTATGGCGGGAACCGCCGCCGGCCAAGGGCACGCCCGCGCGCGATGGCAGGTGCGGGGTATCGATCACTCCGACACCATCACGGTCGGGCCTGGTGCGAAAGCCGCGCAGACCATATCCATCTGGGTGGACGGGAGCGGAACGCCAGTCGATTCACCGCGGACTGGAGCGGAGAATGCTGCTACCGCGATCGACGACTCGATTGCGCTGTGGGTGACGGCAGCTGTGGTGTGCACCGGTCTGAATCTGGGGCTGCACAGTTTGCACACGAAACTGCGACTGGCGCAGTGGGACAGCGAGTGGAGAGGCTTCGGATCGTCACCGGGATGGTCCGTGAGATGAGACGTCACGACGACAAGGCCCGTTTCGAAGCTCCCGACGAGGTGTCCGGGTGCCGATCACGGGAGAGGCCGAAAGCCTCTGGCCTGCCCTGCGGGGAAGCTGACATAGTCGAGGAATGGCCTCCGCGTCGGATGTGATAGTGCGGACCCAGAAGCTGACAAAGACCTACGGTCGGCTCACGGCCCTTTCCGCCGTCGACCTCTGTATCGAGCGCGGCGAAGTCTTCGGGTACCTCGGCCCCAATGGTGCCGGGAAGTCCACCACGCTGCGTCTGCTGATGGGGATGTTGCGCCCCACCTCTGGGACCGCGGAGTTGTTCGGAATCGATGCGTTCGCGTCGTCGGCATCCGTCCGTCGACGCGTCGGCTATGTTCCCGGCGAGCTCGCCCTGTATCCGAGAATGACCGGGCGCCAACACATCGATTACGTGCAGAACCTTCGCAGGGACCGTGACACGCAGTACGCAGATGCCATGGCCTCCCGCCTCGATCTGGAACTCGGCAAGACGGTACGTGCACTCTCCAAGGGCAACCGGCAGAAGCTCGCACTGGTGCTCGCGCTGATGACGCGCCCCGAGCTGCTGATCCTCGACGAGCCGACGGGCGGCCTGGATCCGCTCGTACAACTGGAGTTCTACGCGATTCTGCGTGAGCACACCACCGCGGGAGGGACTGTGTTGCTTTCCTCCCACGTCCTGAGCGAGGTGCAGCGGGTCGCGGACCGTGTCGGTGTCCTGCGTGACGGCCATCTGGTGGCCGTCGAGACACTCGAGGACCTGCAGGCGAAGTCGCTGCACCATGTTGTCGCCGAGTTTGCAGATCCGGTGGACGTCGAGGACTTCCGGCGCATCGAGGACGTGCGCGATGTCGTGATCGATGGAACCGTCCTCCGTTGTAGCGCACCGCAGTCTGCGCTGGATGGTCTCGTCAAACACGTAGCGCGGTACCCCCTCATCGATTTCGAATGCGCTGAGGCGAGCCTCGACGAGACCTTCCTCGCGCTGTACGGCTCGGAGGATCCGTGATGCCGGACATCGATTTCAGCCGGGCAGTGGCCACCCGCACCGTCTTCACCAAATCTCTGTGGGATCAGCGGCGGTCGCTGCCCGCCTGGGCGGTGGGGCTGGTGTTGCTGGTCGCCATGTATGTCGCGATCTGGCCGAGTGTGCGGGACCAACCGTCGATCAGTGACTTCGTCGAGCAGATGCCGGAGGCGATGCGGGCGCTGTTCGTGATGTCCGGTGCGGACATGTCCACCGCAGTCGGCTACGTGCAGGTGGAACTACTCTCGTTCATGGGCCCGCTGTTGCTGCTGCTGTACGCGATCGCCACCGGCGCCGCAGCGGTCGCGGGGGAGGAGGAGCGTCGCACCCTGGGCCTGCTGTTGTCCAGCCCGATCGGCCGTAGCCGAATCGTCGTGGAGAAGTTCGCCGCGATGGCGGTGGGAGTCGCGCTGCTCGGGATCGTCACCGGAGTCGCTCTGATTGCGGAGGGACGTCTGGTCGACATGGACCTGCCCGCCGGCAACGTCGCCGCGACGATGGTGCACCTGTCGCTGCTCGCCCTCGTGTACGGCACACTCGCGACCATGCTCGGCGCGCTGACCGGGCACACCATGGTCAGTCGTGCCGTGCCTGCCGTCGCGGCCGTCCTCGCGTACGTCGTCAATGGCCTCGGTCCTGTCGTGTCCTGGCTCGAGCCGTGGCAGAGGTTCTCGCCGTTCTTTCAGTACGCCGGACACGATCCCCTCCGCAACGGACTATCCGTGCCAGCCGTCCTGGTCTCACTGGGTACGGTGGCGGTCCTCCTCGCTGTCGCATTACCGGGATTCCGCCGCCGCGACGTCGCGGGGTAATCGACGACGAAAGGCCTTCGTATCCGGCTTCGGAAGCCTCGAATGTGGGGCTGCGTGGATCACCTGCACACCGCTGCAGGTGATCCACCGGGGAAAATTGGTAGTCGCCATCGTGCTCATTGCCGGCTTTCTCGTACTCATTTCTCGCCCTGACGCAGGCGCAGGTTCCAGTCCTGGTGATGGCGGCCCAATGCGACTTCCGGCACTGGCGCACCCAGTCGTCCTTCCGTCCACTCACCCGTCGATGATGGTCAGGTTGGCCATGCTGCGCAGCGAGGAAACATCTGTGACGTGCGATCCGGAGAGTTCGAGCATTCCCAGATGCGGCAAGCCGGCCAGTGGCGAGACGTCCGTGATCGAGGTCCCCTCGAGGTCGAGCCAGGTCAGGCCCGTCAGGCTCGCCAGCGCAGCCACGTCGACCACCTCGGTCTCCGCGAGTTTGAGGCAGGTGAGGCCGCTCAGGCCCCCCAGGGGGTCGACGTCCCGGAGTGGCGTCCAGCGCAGGTCCAGAAACTCCAGTCCGGTCAGACCGGCAAGCGGGGACACATCACTGACTTCCGTTGCGCTGAGGTAGAGGTGGGTGAGAGCGTTCAGGCCCGCCAACGGGGACACGTCCCGCACAGGCGACCAGCGTAGGTCGAGCCTCTGCAACGCGGTCAGCGTCGACAGCGGGCGAAGATCGATCACTACCTCCCCATGCAATCGCAGTTCGGTCAGGTTCGACAGTTCGGACAACGGGGCCAAGTCCGCCACGGGTAGCTGATCAAGCTCGAGGAACGCAGTCCGGGCGATGGCTTCAGCATCCAGAGGTGTCGAGATCGGACGGCCCAGCTGCGCGTTCACCGCAGCAAGCACACCAGCCGCCCCCTGACGCACGCTACGTCTCGGGCTCATCATTGCGATCCTTCGCCTGTTCGGGACATGGTCCGGCGGGTCACGCTCCCCGGGAGGGTGCGTGCAGCGGCAGGGGGCACCTCAGATCGCACCCGCACAGTATGCGAGTGCGCTACGACTGCCAGTTCGCTGGGACCGTCATGATTGCCCCGCAATCTGAGGTTGGTTACCCATCTTGACAATCGGCCAACTATGCCGGCGATTCACACGGGTATTCGCGATGAGTGAATACTGTTGCTGCGCAATATGTTTCATGGATAATCGCAATTATCCATGAAACTCGGTCGAGGTCCCGGGCCTCCACGTGGGGAGCGTAGCCGCGTCCGGTGTTCCGGTGCCGATGCGGCGGCCGTCCGGATGCCGGCCCGAATGATCCTGCATGTGTGTCACGACGACACACGGCGGTCTTTGCGTAGAGACCCGGGCGTCGGGTCGGTACGGACACGGTCCGCGTGGCCTCGTCCGAATGGGGTCGGCAGGCGGTCGGGGCCACCGGGTTGGGTCCGGCCCGCCACGGCTCGACGACACGGACCCACGGGTCGGGTGCCGATGCTCGGCATCCGGTGCGCGGCCCTGTGCGGGGACACCCCGATCCATTCAAACTGACATAATGTTCCTTATCGGGTGGGCATGAATTGCGGTGATAATGTGCCTTTCGGTGCCTTTCGGTGCCTTTCGGTGCCTTTCGGTGACGACCGTTGTCCGCAGTTCGCGGCCGTCGACGTCTTCCTTGCCGGAGTTCGTCCGATGGTCCTTGTGTCGGCCTCCGTGGGCGCCGTTGGCAACCGGCGTGCGTCGCGCACCGCATCCGCCGACCCGTCGCTCCGGCCGGCCTTCGTGGCGGCGCCTGGCCGCGGCTCGGCCGGCTGTGTCGCCACGGCCGAACATGTCGGTCTCGCCCTCTCTGGTCGGCACGCAGTGACCGAGTCGGTATCCCGGTTCCTCGGCCCTCGCTCCCTGCCTCCGGTTCCCCCACTTCAATACGTCACTGTGACGTATTGAAGTGGGGGAACCAGGACGCCGAACCGGGTTGAGTGTCGAACCGACCCCGAGTCGGTCCTCGGTGCGGCGGTGTCCTTGTTCGGGCACTGTCACATTCGCCGGCCGATATGATCCGCGTCGCACTCCGCGAGCTAGGTCATGTGGCGGATCGAAACGCGTCCTTACACTTTGCCCGGCGCCGGTTCTGGCGCACTTCACATCGCACATCGGGGGTTTCATCATGGGTTCATCGGAGATCATCGGCCTGTTCCAGGCGGTCTCGGGTTTGATCAACATCATTTCCAAGATCAGTGACGGGAGCTCCGACTCGGAGTCGCCGACCACCCTGGAAGGCTAGGCGACACAACGTAATCCGGGGGCTGCGGTAATGGATCCTTACCGCAGCCTTCGGATTGATGTCTGCCCGTCGGTCGTGACGGGTCGTCATGCCTCGCCGTGTTGCCGGCCCGGCCCGGATTCCGGCAGGTCGCTGTCGGGGTCTGCGCCGGAATCGTAGCCGAAATCGTCTGTCCCCGAACCGGGTCCGCGCTCATTCGGACCGAAGCCGAACCCCGTGGACATGTTGCCGGTCCGGTCGCGACGCCGCCCGAACAGCACGACCAGTGTTGCCGCTCCCGCGAGCGTGACAACTCTGCCCATCGCGGACATTCGCACTCCTACCATCCTTCTGTCGTCTTCGCGCCGTCACGACGCGCGCATTCTGTCCGGAATCCGCGCTCGGCCGGGACGCCGGGTCGCAGCGTATTCCACACACCGACGTCCGGTCCGGACCGACAGGCGACTGGCAGGAAGTCGGCAGGAATTGCCGCTACCGGCGATAGCGGGAAATTGCTCTTCGCGGATGCGCTCACCCGCCATTCCCTCCCCCGCACGCCCTGCGCGCGAATCCGAGTGGTCTCCCCGATCGCGGCGGCGCGAACCGACCTGGATCAAGGGACAAACGTCATCGATCCCGATCCGCGCCGCGGCAACGCGCCCGTTCACCGAGTGACAATCGGCCCTAACCCGGCGCACCGGGTTGGCGGGACACTGACTGCATGGGCCCGCTCCGCGGCATGGGCCGTGTCCGCGCATCGGGCGGAAGTGGAGACGATCGTGAACACCTTTCCCGACGTGAACGTGGTCCGAATCGCTGTGGATCTCGCGGGGCGTGCGCCTTCGGTTCACAACAGTCAGCCGTGGCAGTGGACGTACTCGGGCGGCCGGCTGGAGCTGTATGCCGAGCGTGCCAGGCTCCTGCCGTCGATGGATCCGTCGGGCAGGCAGTTGGTGGTCAGTTGTGGTGCGGCCTTGCAGCATCTGGAGACGGCGCTCACCACGCTCCGCTGGAGATCGGATGTCGAGCGGTTCCCCGAGGGGGCGGCGTCGGACCACCTCTCGACCGTTCGATTCCAGAGGGACGCAAGTCCGCGTTCGCACGACTTCGACCTGGTTGCCGCGATCCGCCACCGCAGTTCCGATCGTCGGCCGTTCGGCCCGCTCGGGGGTGAGCAACGGCTCCCCGCGCACCTGCAGGATCTGGTCGGACGACGGGGCGTCCAGCTGACGGTCCTGCCCGCGGATGCTCGGCCGACGTTGGCGGAGGCCACCGCCGCGACGGCTTCGGCGCGCAGGTACGACGCCACGTACCAGGCCGAACTCCGCTGGTGGGCAGGACATTTCCTCACATCGGGCGGGATACCGCCGGAAGCGCTCGCCACCGACGAGGAGCGGTCCCGGGTGGACATCGGGCGTGAGTTTCCCGCTGGTGAGGACGACTACTCCGCCGAGGAGGTCGACCGGTCGACCGTTCTGGTGCTGAGCACCACCGCGGATGGCCGGCCGGATTGGCTCCGTGCCGGGGAGGCGCTGTCGGTGGTGCTGCTCGAGGCCACCGTCGACGGGCTTGCGACCTGTCCCCTCACCCATGTCACGGAGCTGACGCCGAGCCGGGAGTTGGTCCGCGGCCTCCTCCCCGACCGCGGGTTCCCGCAGGTGCTGATCAGGGTGGGCGTCGCGACGAGGGAGCTCCCGCCCCGGCAGACGCCGCGCCGACCGACCGACTCGGTGTTCACCGTGGTACCGGGCGAGGGTCGCCGGTGACGGCGGGAGTTGCGGGCACCGTCATCCAGGGCGGTCGGGGTCGTCTCCCTGGGTGGCGAGCGTGAAGTAGCTCTCTTCTTCCTGGACGAAGTGCAGTCGCAGCAATGCGTACAGCCCGTACAGGCAGGCCAGCAGGTCTTCGGATTGGTCGGGGTCGAGTCCACCCCGCGCGTCGACCCGTCGTCGGTGGTTGTGCAGCCGGCGACCGAGCCGGTCGATCTCGGCGTGCATCCGGCTCATGGTGGCGGTGGCTTCCCCGCTGCCGAGCGGGCCTGCGAGCGCCGGATACAGTTCCGTCTCCTCGGCGCGCTCGTGCGGCAGGAGCGTTCCGGTGAGAAAGTCGTCGGCTCGGCGTAGCGAGGTCACCGCGTGTGCCTGATCGCCGGCGGACACCGACTGGGCGACGTCGCGCAGCAGGGCCAGCTTGTCGCGCATCGCTTCGTGTTCGGCGGAGAAGCGGTGCAGCAGCCGATCGGTTTGTGGCGGTACCGCGCTGTCCGGTGCGCGTTCGCCGCGCAGGGCGCGAAGTGCGTTGAGTATGACGGCGACGTCGATCGCCTCCTGCAGCAGCGCCCCGAGGGCAGGCGTGAGCCACCCGGCCGCGGCGAAACCCATGGCGACCAGGGACATTCCCATGCCCGCCGCCGCGCTTTCCACCGCGATGCGGCGTGAGCGGCGCGCGATCTCCATGGCGTCGGCCAGCCGGTCGAGGCGGTCCGTGGTCAACACGATGTCCGCGGCCTCCGAACTTGCCGTCGAGCCTCGCGCTCCCATCGCGACTCCCACGCTTGCCGCGGCGAGAGCGGGAGCGTCGTTGACGCCGTCGCCCACCATCACCGTCACCGCTGATTCCCGCTCCCGGCGCACACCTGCGACCTTGTCCGACGGGCTCTGCTCGGCATACACCTGATCGAGGCCGAGGACCCTCCCGATCTCCTCGGCGGGCTCGCGCCGGTCCCCCGTGAGCATGACGAGTCTGCTCAGTCCGGCCGATCGGAGTCGGCGCAGGGTGCGAGGTGCATCTCGACGCAGCGGGTCCGCGAACAACAGGGCGCCGAGCAGCTCGTCGTTCGCGGTCACCCACGCGACGCCCACGCCGTCGAGGGCACTGCGGGCGAGGGTCGCGCGGGCCCAGCCGGGGGCGTCGGGCGGCAGTGGCCGGGCGCCGACGGTCACCCGGCGACCATCCACGGTCGCGGTCACTCCGGTGCCGGCCTCTTCCACGACGTCGGCGGGATACGACAAGGTCAGCTTCCGCACCTTTGCCTCCTGCACCAGGGCGGCGGCGAGGACGTGCGGCGACAGCTGGTCGGCGGATGCGGCCAGTCGCAGGACCTCGGCGCGGTCCTGGCCGGGGGCCGCCACGATGTCGGTGCCCGTGGGTCGCCCGGTGGTGAGGGTGCCGGTCTTGTCCATCACCAGGGTGCGCGCGTGGCCGAGGTTCTCCAGGGCGCCCCCACTGCGGATCACCACCCCGATTCGGGAGGCCCGGGAGAGGCCGGAGACGATCGCGACCGGCGCTGCGAGCAGCAGCGGGCACGGGGTCGCAACGACGAGTACCGCCACTGCGCGGTCCGCGGAGCCGCTGACCGCCCACGCCGTCACCGCGACAGCGGCCGCCACCGGTACGAACCATGCGGCGATCCGGTCCGCGAGCCGGACGACCGGCGCGGACTCGGCGGCGGCCTCGCGTGCCAGCCGCACCACGCCGGCGTAGGTGCTGTCGTCTGCGGTAGCGCCCGCCTCCATCTCGAAGACGTCGCCGGCGTTGACGACGCCCGAGCGCACGGCTTCGCCGGGACGGCGCACGACCGGGTCGGGTTCCCCGGTGAGTGCCGATTCGTCCAGCACCGCTGGGCCGTCGGTGACCCAGCCGTCGACGGGAACGGTCTCGCCGGGGCCGACGATCAGATCGTCGCCCGTTCGGATCCGGTCGATCGGCACGGTCTCGACGTCGTCCCCGACACGACGGCGGGACGAGCGTGGGGCGCGATCGAGCAGGGCGCGCAGGTCCTTGGACGCGCGGCGGGTCGCCGCGGCGTCGAGGCTGCGCCCGGTCGCCAGCATGACCGCGATGAGTGCGCCGGCGAGATACTCGTCGACCAGCAGCGTGCCGATCAGCGCGAGCACGGCGATCAGATCCACCCCGATCCGGCCGCGGCGCATCGCGTCGACGACCCACCAGACGGACGGGACGATCGCGGCCAGGGTCCCTGCGATCCAGCACCGGTCCGCGAGGGTGGATGCACCGACGAGCCAGGCGAGGGCGCCGGCGGCGAGTGCGCTGGCGGTGACGACCAGGAGCGCGGGCTCGAGGGCTCGGCGCCAGCGCACCGGTTGCCCTCGCGCCGCTCGATCGACCACGACGACCTTCCCCTCTAGCCCGGTGTCCGAGCGGCCAGGTAGTCGGTCAGGTCGCGCAGGGTGACGAGGCGGCCGTAGTCGGATTCTGGTATGTCGACATCGAACCGTGCATGCAGCCGGACCAGAAGGTTCAGCCAGTCCATCGAGTCGAGGTCGACCTGATCGCGGAGCGGGGAGTCCGGGGCCAGTTCCTGCCCCGAGACCTCAGGGGCGATGTCCTCGAGTGCGGTCACCACGGCGGACTCTATCTCGGCAGCATCCACGTTCGGCTCCTCACAGGTCGTTCGGGCGTTGCAGACGATCTCGGATCCCGGCGAGGAACTGCGCGCCGCGGTGTCCGTCGGAGACCCGGTGGTCGGCGGCCAGGGTGGCGGTGACCACGGGTACCACGGACAGCGTCCCGTCGACGGCCCATGGGCGGTGACAGGGTCTGCCGAAACCGACCAGCGCGACCTGCGGTGGGTAGATCACCCCGTAGACAGTGCGCACGCCCTGCTCGCCGAGGTTGGTCACCGTGATCGTGGGGTCGGACATCTCGGAGCTGCGCAGTGATCCGGCACGGGCGCGGGCGACGAGATCGGTGAGTTCTCGCATCAGCTGGTCGAGGGGCTTGTCCGCGGTGTCGTGGATCGCGGGCGCGACCAGTCCGCCCTGCCGCAGGGATATTGCGACCCCGACGTGGACGGACGTCGGCGACCGGAACTCGCCGTCCCGCCAGACTCCGTTGATTTCGGGGAACTGTACGGCGGCGAGTGCCACGGCCTTCAGTTGCAGGGCGGCCATCAGGATTCGCGAGGTCACCGGGCGTCCGGCGTTCTCGGTCTCGAGCCAGTCGGTCGCGGTTCGGAGCGGGATGTCCTCGGCGAGGTAGTAGTGCGGGATCTCCCGTTTCGAACGGCTCATCGCAGCGGCGATCGCCCCGCGCATGTCGCGGACCCGCTCCTCGGTTGGACCGGGTTTGGCTCCAGCGGTGCCGCGGCCGTCGTCGGCGGCGTGAAGCACGTCGCTCAGGGTGACAACCGATTCCGGACCCGTCCCGGTGAGCGTCGCCGGGTCGATCCCCCGCGTGTCGGCTTCCCGGCGTGCAGCCGGGGTGATGTGTACGCGGGTGGGCGGTGCCGGTCCGGTTGGCGGTTGCTCCCCCGGTTCAAGCAATGTCGCGAGGGGTGTTCCCACCGACACCGTGGTACCGGGCTCGACGAGAAGTTGACGAACGGTGCCTGGACGCCAGATCTCGACGTCGACGGCCGCTTTGACGGTGTCGACGGTTGCGATGGCCTGGCCGCGCTCCACTTCGTCGCCTGGTGCAACGAGCCAGTCGGTGAGCGTGCCCTCATCCATGTCTGACCCCAGCGAAGGCAGTGTGAACTCGAACATCGGGCCTCCCGGTCACCGGACTCCGACGGCGGCTCGTACCGCGGACACGATCGTGTCCACTTGCGGTAGCGCAGCCTCCTCCAGATGTTTGGCGTACGGAACCGGAACCTCGGCGCTGCACACCCGCTGCGGTGGAGCGTCGAGTTCGTAGAACGCGGACTCCACGATCCGGGCGATCACCTCCGCGGCGAGACTGCCGCTGCGCCATCCTTCGTCGACGACGACGACGCGTCGAGTCCTGGACACGGACCCGACGATTGTTTCGGTGTCGAGAGGCCGCAACACCCGCAGATCGATGACCTCGGAGTCGATCCCCAGGTCTGCGAGCACGTCTGCCGCGGCCATCACCTTCGGCAGTGACCCCCCGTACGAGACGAGGCTGACGTCTGTACCGGCACGACGGATGTGGGCGGTGTCGATGTCCACCGGTTGTGTCTGTGTCAGGTCGTCGGTCGTGTTGTAGAGCCGTACGTGCTCGAACATGATCACCGGATCCGGATCCTCGAGTGCGGGTGTGAGCATGCCCCTGGCGTCTGCGACGGTGGCCGGGGCGAGTACCCGGATTCCGGGTATGTGCGCATACCAGTTCTCGAGACTGTGGGAGTGCTGCGCGGCGAGTTGGCGCCCTGCACCGGTTGCCATTCGGATAACGACTGGCACGGAGAACTGGCCTCCGGACATGTGGCGGAGCGACGCCGCGGTGTTTACGATCTGATCCAGCGCGAGCAGGCTGAAGTTGACGGTCATGATCTCGACGATCGGTCGCATCCCGCCGATTGCCGCGCCGATGCCGACCCCGACGAATCCGAGTTCCGACAGCGGCGCGTCGCGGATCCGGTCGGGCCCGAACTCGTCCAGCAGTCCCCGTGAGACGGCATAGGTGCCTCCGTAGCGGCCCACGTCCTCTCCCATGAGGAAGACCCGATGGTCGGCTTGCATAGCCTCCCGGATCGCGTCTCGCACGGCTTCGCGATAGCTGGTCTTCACCGCGCCTCCCCGACCGTGTCGATCGGCGCGATCACGTCTCGCAGGAGTTCTGCCGGTTGCTCGGCGGCGCCGGCCTCGGCGAACGCGACTGCGGCCTCCACCTCCGCGCCCACCGCGGCGTCGATGCGCAGGAACTCCGCTTCGGTGAACAAGCCGAGTTCCTTGAGCCGGGCCGAGAAGGTGTGGATCGGACCGCGCTCCTTCCACGCGTCCACCTCGGCCTTGTCTCTGTACAGCTCGGGATCGAACATCGAGTGGGGGCGGAATCGGTAGGTCCGGAACTCGATGAAGAACGGGCGTCCGGTGGTGCGGACGTGCGCGGCCCCGGCCCGGGCGGCTTCGAGGCTGGCGATCACGTCCATCCCGTCGGCGCGGAGCGTGGGGACATCGAAGGAGGAGGCCTTGACACACAGGTCGGTCTGCGACTCGGATCTGGCCAGAGCGGTCCCCATCGCGTACAGGTTGTTCTCGCAACAGAACAGCACGGGAAGCCGCCACAGGGACGCCAGATTCATCGACTCGTGGAACGCGCCTTCGGCCATTGCTCCTTCGCCGAAGAAGCAGGCGGTGACTCGCTGAATGCCCTGCATCTTGTCGGCCAGGGCCAGCCCGACCGCGAGCGGCAGGCCGCCTGCGACGATGGCGTTGCCCCCATAGAAGCGGGTCGTGGCGTCGAACAGGTGCATGGAACCACCGCGTCCTCGCGAGCAACCCTCGCGTTTGCCGAACATCTCCGCCATGATCGCGTTCATCGGGACTCCGTGCACGAGCGCATGCCCGTGCTCGCGGTAGGTGGCGACCACGGCCTCTCCCGGGTCGAGTGCGTGCAGGGCGCCGACGGCGACGGCCTCCTCTCCGATGTACAGGTGAAGGAAGCCGCGGATCTTCGCTGCGCCGTACAGTTCTGCCGCCTTCTCCTCGAGCCGACGGATGCGCAGCATGTCGGTGAGAAGTGCGACAGCAAACGCCTTGTCGTATGGAAAGTCGGTTCCGGTCATCCGCCTGCCTCCAGCGTCGAGGTGTCCCCCTCGGCCAGTCCGAGTTCGCGAGCCCTGAGTACCCTGCGCATGATCTTTCCGCTGCGGGTGTGAGGCAGGGTCTCGACGAATTCGACGTCCTTCGGTGCCACAGCGGCTCCCAATGCGGTGCGGGCGTGGCCGAGCAGCTCCCTGCGTAGCCCGTCGTCGGCGGTGCAGCCGCTCTTGACAGTGACGAATGCCTTGACCACCTGCCCGACCGTTGGGTCCGGGATCCCGATCACGCCCGCCTCCGCGACCGCGGGATGCTCCATGAGGACGTTCTCGACCTCGAACGGCCCGATGAGGTGTCCGGCGGACTTGATGACGTCGTCGGCGCGCCCGACGAACCAGAAGTAGCCGTCGGCGTCCCGTTTGGCGAGGTCGCCCGTGAGGTACCAGTCGCCGGAGAAGCACTGGCGATAGCGTTCCTCCTCGTTCAGGTAGCCGCGGAACATCGACGGCCACCCCCGGCGCAGCGCCAGTTCGCCTTCCACGTTCGGGGAGTCGATGACCGCCACGTCGTCGGTTCTGCGCCCATCGCGCGGTGGGGTGACGATGCAGGCGTCGACGCCGGGTAGTGGTCGGCCCATCGACCCCGGTTTGATGTCGAAGCCCGGTGTGTTGGCGATCATGATTCCGCCGGTCTCGGTCTGCCACCAGTTGTCGTGGATCGGATGTCCCAGGTTGTCGCGCCCCCACAGCACTGCTTCGGGGTTCAGCGGTTCGCCGACACTGGCGATGAACCGTAATCGCGGAAAGGCGTGCTTGTGGGCGAGTTGGGGCCCTGCCTTCATCAGCATCCGGATGGCGGTGGGTGCGGTGTACCAGACGGTCACCGATTGATCGCTCAGGATCCGGTACCAGTGCTCGGCGTCGAATTCGGCGGTGTCGACGACCGAGGTGACGCCGTGCAGGAGCGGGGTTATCACCCCGTAGGAGGTTCCGGTCACCCAGCCCGGGTCGGCGGTACACCAGAAGATGTCCGAGGGGTGCAGGTCGAGGGCGTAGCGTCCGGTGGCGAAGTGCGTGGCCACCGCCCCGTGAACGTGGATCGCTCCCTTCGGGGTGCCGGTCGTCCCGCTCGTGAAGTGGAGCAGCGCGGGGTCCTCCCGGCCCGTCGGGGTGATGGCGGCATCGTCGTCGGCTTCCGCCATCGCGGTCCGGAAGTCGACCGTGCCCGGCGGTGGGTGGTCGTCTCCGTCCCCCACGATCAGGATGTGGCGCAGGCAGGGCAGCTGGTCGGCGATCGCTGCCACGCGGCGGCGGTAGATCCGCTCGGTGGTCACCAGGACGCGGGCGTCGCCGAGGCGGATTCGGGTGGCCAGTGGTTCCGGACCGAAGGCGGAGAACAGTGGAGCGACGACGCAGCCGTTGCGAAGTGCGCCGAGGACCGTGACGTACAGTTCCGGGATCCGTCCGAGCAGGACGAACACCCGCTCTCCTTTCTGCACCCCGAGATTCCGCAGAACATTGGTGAAGGTTCGTGCACGCCTGCCGAACTCGGAGAATGTGAGGGTGTCGGCGGTCGGTCCGCCGCTGTCGCGGCCTTCCTGTGAGACGAACCGGAACGCGGGGGTGTCGGCCAGTGGTCCGGCGGCGTGCCGGTCGACGGCATAGTGGGCGATATTGCATCCACCGGGCGACTCGCCCAGTTCGCGCTCCACCTCGGTCCAACGGAAGCGTGCGCGTTCGCCTTCGTAGTCGGTGAAATTCGGGGCGACTCCGGTTCCTGCGGTTTCGTGGTAAATGGTGGCCATACGGGTTGTCCTGCTCGACTGGGGAGGCGAGGGTCGGGTCCAGCATGGGCGCGTCGGAGCCGGAGCGGATAGAGGCAAAGGACCATTTTCGGTGACCAATTACTCTGGGCGGGGTCCGCGACGCCGGTTTGAATTCCACCGACGGCATCGACGGATCAGGTGAGGCGAATGGTGCGCGCGACCGACCCGGCGCCGCCACCGGCGGCTGTGCGGGAAACCCATACCGCATATGTGTTCATGGTCGGCGACGTGGTCTTCAAGGCGAAGAAGCCGGTGCGGACTGCGTTCCTGGACTTCGGCACGGCGGAGCTGCGGGCGGCGGCGTGCCACCGGGAGGTGGACCTGAACCGGAGACTGTGTCCCGACGTGTATCTGGGTGTCGCCGAGCTGACCGACCCGAACGGCGGCCCGCCGGAGCCGCTGGTGAAGATGCGGCGGATGCCGGACGACCGGCGGCTGGCGACGATGATCGCCGGCGGGGAGGACCCCGCAGTGCACCTGGATGCCCTCGCCCGCCTGCTGGTCCGCTTCCACCGTCGGTGCCGGCGCGGCGCCGACGTCGACCGGGACGCGACGCGGGACGCTGTCCTCACGCGCTGGCGGGACAACGTCGACGAGGTTCGGGGATACGATGCGGACCTCCTCCCACGGGCGGAGATCGACGAGATCGAGTGTCGCGCGCACGACTATCTGGCCGGTCGCGGTGACCTGTTCGCCGAGCGGATCGCCGATGGACGGATCGTCGACGGCCATGGCGACCTGCTGGCCGAAGACATCTTCTGTCTCCCGGACGGTCCGCGGATCCTCGACTGCCTCGACTTCGATGATCGCCTCCGTCATCTCGACGTGATCGATGACCTCGCCTGTCTGGCGATGGATCTGGAGTATCTGGGCCGGGCGGATCTGGGGGCGGGTCTCCTCGCTCGCGTTCGGGCGGAGTCCAGCGACGATCCGCCGCGGTCGCTGGTCAATCACTTCGTCGCGTATCGGGCGTTCGTGCGGGCCAAGGTCGCGGCCCTGCGCCACACACAGGGCGCCCCGACGGCGCGGGCGGATGCCCGCAGGCACTGTGGCCTGGCAGTGCGCCACCTCCGGCGGGGCACCGTGCGGCTGGGCCTGGTCGGCGGCTTGCCGGGCACCGGAAAGTCCACGCTGTCGCGTGCTCTCGGAGAGGACGCCGGTGCGGCCGTCCTGTCCAGTGACCAGGTACGGAAGCAGCTGGCGGGCGTGGACCCGCGGCAGTCCTGCCCGACCGAGTACGGGCACGGCCTGTACACGCGTGAGATGACCGATCGGACTTACACAGAACTGCTCGGGCGGGCGTCGGAACTGCTCGGCCGGGGCATGTCGGTTGTGCTCGACGCCTCGTGGATCGATCCGAGGTACACCGAGTGGGCGCAGTCGGTTGCGCGCCGCACGCGGAGCGAGTTGATAGAGATCGAGTGCGTGGCGCCGCGGTCCGTTGCCCTGGAGCGGGTCGCCGGGCGGCCACGTGGTGAGTCGGATGCGAACGCCGAGGTGTACGACGCGATGGCGGCGCGCCTCCGGCATCGGCCGGCGGCGACCCGGATCGACACGACGACCGAGCTGCGTGCGGCGACGGACGCCGCCCTGGCTCGATGGAATGCACCGGAGGAGCCACAGCACGATCCGGCCCGGCGGGCCGGCGACCCGCCGTCAGGAGGCCCCGGATGACCGACGTCGTCACGCTGACCATGAATCCGGCCCTCGACATCGCGACCACCACCGGGCGGGTCGTCCCGACGGACAAGATGCGTTGCGGCGAGCCGCGCCGGGACCCTGGCGGCGGCGGAATCAATGTCGCCCGGGTCTTGACGGTGCTCGGCGAACCCGCGCTTGCGGTGTTCCCCTCCGGCGGGCACAGTGGCCGCGCGCTGGAGGATCTCCTGGCCTCCGAGCGGGTCCACAGTCGGACCGTCACGATGCGGCGATCGACCCGGGAGTGCTTCACCGTCAATGAGGAGCGGACCGGGCTGCAGTATCGGTTCGTGTTGCCCGGACCGACCCTCACTTCCCTCGAGGTCGATTCGTGCCTCGACCGGTTGACCTCCGCGGCGGCGGGTGCGCGATACGTCGTCGCGAGTGGAAGCCTGCCCCCTGGGGTGCCGGTGGACTTCTATCAGACCGTCGCCGACGCGGTGTCGGATCTGGGTACGCGCCTGGTCCTGGACACGTCGGGGCCGCCGTTGCGCGCGCTCCGTCGCGGGGTATATCTCCTCAAACCCAGCATCCGCGAGTTACGTGACTGCGTCGGGCGGGACCTGCGATCCGTTGACGACCAGGTCGCCGCCGCGCGGGATCTCGTCGATCGGGGGGTCTGCGCTGTGGTGGTGCTGTCGCTGGGCGCGGAGGGTGCGGTACACGTGACGGCCGACGACGCCGAGTACTGCCCGTCCGTCGAGGTACCAGTGGTCAGCGGCGTCGGGGCGGGTGACAGCCTGGTGGCGGGCATCGTGTTCGGCCTGGTCAGGGGGTGGGCGTTGCGGGACGCGGTGCGGTACGGCGTCGCGGCCGGTGCGGCGACGCTCGGCAGTCCCGGGACCGCACTGTGTACTCGGGCGGACATCGATCGCTGCCACGAGCAGTTGATCCGCCGCATCGCGGTGGGCGGCCCCGTCGAGGGCTGATCGGGTCGGTGCGGCCGGGTTCTTCAGTTGTCGGCAGCGCGGGCACGGTCCAGCAGGATCCGGCGTTCGGCGGCGGCGATCACACGCCGGGTGTGAGCGACCGCGTCCGGTGTCACCGAGACCGAGTTGATCCCCTGTCGGACGAGGTGCTCGGCCAGGGCCGGGTTCGTCGACACCGCCTGACCGCACAGTGACGTTGTCATTCCGGCGCGGGTGGCCCGTTCGATGATCGTGCCGATGGCGTCGAGCACGGCCGGGTCCATCGTGTCGAACAGGTCTCGGCAGATCTCGGAGTCGCGATCGACGCCGAGGACGAGTTGGGTCAGGTCGTTCGTGCCGATGGAGACGCCGTCGATGCCGAGGGTCGCGTAGTGCGGGATCCAGTAGGCGACGGACGGGACCTCGGCCATGATCCAGCGGTGCATCCGCCGGTCCGATCCGAGTGGATGTGCGTCGAGGTGCCGGAGGCAGCTCTCGAGTTCCCACCGGGTGCGCACGAACGGGATCATCAGGTGCACGTTCGGGCTGCGTTGCCGGACGGTGTGGACCACGTCGAGGTCGAGTCCGAACAGTTCCGGTTCGCGGACGTATCGGTAGCAGCCGCGGTAGCCGATCATCGGGTTGTCCTCGGAGGGTTCGACGTCCCCGCCGGACAGGTTCGCGAACTCGTTGGTGCGCAGATCGATCGCCCGGTATACGACCGGCCGGGGTGCGAAGGCCGCAGCGATGCGGTGGACACCGTCCGCCATCTTCGCGACGTACTCGTCGCGCCTGCCCTCGGCGAGCAGTCTCGCGGGATGCATCCCCTGCAGCGCGTCCATGATCATGAACTCGGCGCGCAGGAGACCGACCCCGTCGACATCGGTTGCCGCGACGCGTTCGGCGGCCTCGGGCGTCGCCAGGTTGGCGTACACCGCCGTCGCGGTCGTCTCCATCCACGTGGTCCCACCTCGATCGGGCGGAATTGAGGGCGCCGCGGGGCGCGTTGGCGTGGCCGCGGCGCCCTCCGACACGGTGCCCGCGTCGCCGTCGACGGTGACGACGGTCCCGTCGACGAGAGTGGTCGTGGCGGTCCGGGTCCCGACGATGACGGGGCGGCCCAGTTCGCGACCGACGATCGCGGCGTGGCACGTGATGCCGCCCCCGTCCGTGACGATCGCCGCCGCGCGGCGCAGCACGGGAAGCCAGTCGGGCCGGGTCATCGGGGCGACGAGGATGTCGCCGTCGTGCAGCAGGTGCGCGTCGGCGACCGACAGGAGCACGCGAACCGGCCCGGACACGGTCCCCGGGCTGGCGCCGAGTCCCTGTGCCAGGATCCGCCCTGTCGGGGCCGATGGACCTGTCTCGGCCCGCTCCGGGTGGCCCCCGAGGGTGGTGATCGGGCGGGTCTGGACGAGCCAGAGGTCGTCGCCGGCGAACGCGAACTCGAGGTCCTGCGGCGCCTGGTAGTGCTGCTCCACCGACACGGCGAGGCGTGCGAGTCCTTCGAGCTGGTCGTCGGTGAGCACCCGCTTGCCTCGGTCGGCCGGCGCGATTTCGGTGCGGTGCTCGCCGCCTGCGTCGGCCGTGATGGCGAAGGCCTGCGACCCGATGTGTGTGTCGAGGACCCTGAGCCCGTCCTTCGCCACGACGTAGGTGTCCGGCTCCACCTGGCCCCCGACCACGACCTCCCCGAGGCCGGCGGCGGCCTCCACGACCACGCGATCACGGTCCCCACTGCGAGGGTCGGCGGTGAAGGCGACTCCCGAACTCTCAGAGTCCACCATGGTCTGGACGACCACCGCGATCGCCGGCTCCGCGTCGTACGCCTGGACACTGCGGTAGGTCAGGGCCCGTTCCGACCACAACGACGCCCAGCACTTGCGGACTGCCTCGACGAGGGCATCCGCGCCGACGACGTTGGTGAAGCTGTCGTGGATGCCTGCGAACGAGGTGTCCGCGGCGTCCTCCCCCGGCGCCGATGAACGCACCGCGACCCGTACCGCGTCGCCGAGGTCGTGGTAGGCCGACACGATGCGGGCGCGAAGCTCGTCGGGCACCGGTGCGCCGAGCGCGAGCGCGCGCAACTCGCGCGCGGCGGCGGTGAGTTCGTCCTCCCCGGTCCCGGCGGCGGGAACGCTCCTGGCGCGCAAAGTGTCCCGCACGCCGGCCTCCGCCATCGTGTCCAGGTAGGCGTCCTTGGTCAGGACGAATCCGGCGGGGACGGGGAAGCCGGCGTGCGTCAGCTCGCCGAGATTCGCCGCCTTGCCGCCCACGCTGGGTGTGTCGGGCAGACCGATCCGGTCGATCGGGCGCACCCACCGGTTCTCGACTACTGCTGGGGTGGTGGCCATCGGAACTCCTCACCGTTTCCCACCAGCCAACACCGAGGCAGGCCGGTCGCACAGGGCCGAAAGTCACCGCTGCCGGCCCCCGGCCACCCGGCGGCTCGCTCGCGGGTCGTCGGGACGGTCAGGAAGGGTCGAATGGCCCTTTCGGCGGACACGTCGGGTGGTGACGCTGGATCTCGAGGGAAGGAGTCGTGATGCATGCGCGGCACATCATGAGCAGTCCGGTCACCACCGTGACACCGGCGACTTCGGTCGACGAATGCCTCCGTCTCGTCGAGGAGTTCGGATACACCGTCCTGCCCGTGGTCGACGACGCCCAGAAGCTGGTGGGCATCGTCTCCGAGGGCGACCTCCTCCGCGAGAAGTTCCGCACGCCGCGCCCGGTCGACGAGGCCGTCGCGGAGGCGATGACCAGTCCGGTGGTCGCGATGACCCCGGACGCCGACGTCAGCGACCTCGCCTCCGCGATGCTGCGGTCGGGATTGCGCGGGATACCCATCGTCCACGACCACGACGTGGTCGGGATCGTGACCCGGCGGGATCTGATCGGCGTGCTGGCAATGGACGACGGTCACATTCAGCGGGAGGTGCAGCACCGGCTGGACGTGTACGCGGGAACCCGACGCTGGACGGTCGCGGTCGCCGAGGGCCGAGCGGAGATCGCCGGCCTGACCGACGCCGATCCGGAACTGGGGGTCGTCACGGCGCTGGCGGAGACCGTTCCCGGTGTCACCGAGGTTCGGTTCGCCCAGGCGTGAGCCGCGCGGATCCGCCGGGGCCGGTGGCCCTCATCGGATCGAGAACCACGGCTGTGCCCGGGGTGTCCGGGCACAGCGCGAGCACGTCCCGGAATCCGCCGGCGAGCGATTCGGTGAGCGTACCGAGGTCGGGGACGGAAGCGGTGTCGGCGTTGATCCCGACACCGCACCAGGACGTGTAGGACAGCAGCGTGACATTGAAGGCCGAGCCCAGGGTGGGGCTGAACGCGTAGTAGCGGAGCACCTCCGCCCCGGCGGTGAACAGCGGTATCGGTGAACCCGGCACGTTCGAGGCGAGGAAGTCGACGTGCTTGAGCATGTTGCCCAAGGTCGCTGCCGGGAGCAGGTTCAGAGCGCCGGCGATGGCGGGCGAGAGCGCCACCGCGGGCTCGTGTCGCATATGGTCGACGACCGAATGGACGTGGTGGATCAGATCGGCGGGATCGTCGATGTCGGTGCGCAACGCGAATCGCGCGAGCGTGATCCGGTTGCCGCCCAGGGGGTCCTCGTCTGTGCGCAGGCTGATGGGCATGGTCAGCCGCAATTCGTGCACGTCCGCCCCGTGATGGCGGTGGTATCGCGCCATACCCAGCAACACCGATGCGAGGAATCCGTCGTTGACGGAGCCGCCGCCCGCCGCGGCAGCCCGGTCGAGCGCCTGCATCGAGACGTCGAGCACCGCGAGTCGTCGACGGGTGCTGCGAGCGGTCATCACCGGGGACAGCGTGCTCAGGATCGGACGCGTGAACCGCGTCGTCGACATCACCGCGGTGACGTTGTCGCGCAGCGTGCTTGCCGGGTGCCGCGCGAATCCCACACTCTGTCTGGCCAGCGTCGTCGACGCCTGCCGAACCAGCCGGCCCGCGGTGTCCCGGTACCAGTCGAGCCCGCCGGGGAAATGCGATGTCGCCGCGTCCGTTGCGGCAGGCGCAGCGACGCGGGACGCGTCGTGCGGTCCGCCTTCCCTGGTGAAATCCACGATCTCCCGGGCGATCTGCATGCCCCCGACCCCGTCGGTGAGGCTGTGATGCACCTTCATCACGAGGGCGGTACGGCCGGAATCGAGCCCGCTCAGCAGGGTGAACTCCCACAGCGGACGGTCCTTGTCGAACGCCGTCATCGCGGCAACCCGCGCGAAGTCGAGCACACCGTCCCAGCCACCCGGCTCCGGCACGGCGAGTCGGCGCAGATGCCAGTGCAGGTCGAAGTCGGGGTCGTCCACCCAGCGGGGCGGGGCCGGACCCAACCGGTCTCTGACCGCCTTGCGCCGGAAGATCGGGATCTGCCGTGTCGCCCGCTCCATCATCTCGACGAATCGTGCCCAGTCGGGGTGCCGATCGAGCAGCGCGACGGCGACGATCGTCGAACGCAGGATCGGGTCCGCTTCCATCCGCCACGACAGGTGATCCGTCTGCGTCATGTGGTTCATCCGACCGCCTCACTCGCGATGGTGGCTGCGACCGGCGATCACGGTGATTGCTCGGCCCGCAACGTCTGCATGCGCTCCTGGTACTCCGCCGTGTCGATCTCTCCGCGCGCGAACCTCTCGGCCAGAACCTGTTCGGCTGCGCCGCCCGAAACGGGTGGGGGCGCCGGGGGTGGGTTGTGGCCCGCATAGCGGATCAGCGCGACGACAGCCAGAGCCAGCACCCCCCAGAAGAGCGCCATGCCGATCAGCATCAGCGCATAGCCCCACCCCCATCCACCGGGTCCGTACATGTACATCACAGCCAGGCCTCCCACTCTGCACGTCGCTGCGCCGGGACCGGGTACAGCCCACTGCACCCCGCTTGTTCAGTGTCCCGCGTCCCCGTCGTCCGCCACAGGGTCTTTCGGCCCAACCCGGGGGCGGGTGCTCGTCCGGTGACGATGCCGCGGAAGTGTGTATGGGGTCGTTCGGCCCTAGCCCGACCCGGGACCGGCGGGTTCGATGGCAGGCAGAGGCGTGCACACGTTGGAGTTGAACGACGCGCCACGGGATTCTCGAGGGAGGAATCGTCATGCGCACACTCGTCGTCTACGAGTCGATGTTCGGAAACACTCGTCACGTGGCAGAGGCGATCGCCCGGGGTATCGGCGCCTCGGGCGAGGTGAAGACCGTCGCGGCGTCGCGCGCCGATCAGGAGGATCTGTCCGGCTACGACCTGCTGGTTGTCGGCGGTCCGACGCACGCACACGGGATGAGTCGCCCGTCGACGCGCCGCGGAGCGGAGAAGACCGCCGCCAAACCCGACAGCGAGGTGGAACTCGAACCGGACGCGGAGAGCGAGGGCATCCGCGAGTGGCTCTCGTCGTTGTCGCCCGCGCACGGCCACGCGGCCACGTTCGACACCCGCGGGGACGCGCCCGCGTTCCTGACCGGAAGGGCGTCGAAGGGAATCGGGAAGAAGCTTCGGCACCTGGGATACGACCTCGTCGCGGAGTCGGAGAGCTTCCTCGTCGACAAGGAGTCGCACCTGGAGGCGGGCGAGGAGGACCGAGCCGAGCAGTGGGGCCGCTCGCTCGCCCAGCAACCCTGACACCGGTCAGGATCGGAGACCTCGATGACGGATCACGTGAATCTGACCTTTCACGGGGCGGCGAAGACGGTGACCGGCTCGTGCATGGAGTTTTCCACCAACGGGACCAGGATCCTGGTCGACTGCGGTCTGTTCCAGGGGTCACGCAGCCTCGAGACGCTGAACCACAGCGCGTTCGCGTTCGACCCGCACGAGATCGACGCGGTTGTCGTGACCCATGCCCACATCGACCACTGCGGGCTCCTGCCCAAACTGGTGGCCCGAGGTTATGGCGGATCGATCTTCTGCACCGACCAGACCGCGGATCTGCTGGAGTACATGCTTGCCGATGCCGGACGAATCCAGGAGTTCGAGGCGTCCCGCCGAAACCGTCGGCGTGATCGCGTCGGCGAGGACTCCTTCACCCCGCTGTACACCGAACGAGACGCCGTCATGACATGGCAGCGGACGCGCCCGGTGCCGCTCGGCGAGTGGTTCGCTCCCGCACCCGGCGCACGGGTTCGGCTGTGGAATGCGGGGCACATTCTCGGAGCCAGTTCGGCGGAGGTCGAACTGGCCGGTGTCCGCGTGTTCTGTTCCGGCGACCTCGGTCCGCGGAACAAGGCCTTTCACACCGGGCCCGCGGGGCCCTCCGGTGTGGATCACGTTGTCTGTGAATCCACCTATGGCGGCCGCGCACGGGCACGGCTGACCATCGCCGAACGGCGCGGCCTGCTCGAGGACGAGGTCAACCGGGCGATCGCTCGCGGCGGCAATCTGTTGATTCCTGCGTTCGCCCTCGAGCGGACGCAGGAACTGCTGCTCGACATCGCATGCCTGGTCGAGGAGAACCGAATTCCCAAAGTGCCGGTTTTCGTGGACTCACCGTTGGCGACCCACGCCACCCGGGTGTTCGCCAGGCATGCGCGGGAACTCGAGGATCTCGGTGGGAGGGACATCTTCCACCATCCCGCGATTCATTACGTGGACAACGCCGCCGCCTCCGCACGGATAAACGACATGTCGGGAGTGATCGTCATCGCGGCCTCGGGTATGTGCGAGGCGGGGCGCATCCGCCATCACCTCGTGCAGAATCTGCCCAGGCAGGATTCCACTGTTCTGTTCGTCGGGTTCCAGGCTCAGGGGTCGCTCGGTCGTGTGATCCTCGACGGCGCGCGGCGAGTGCGGATCTCGGGCACGGATATCAACGTGCGGGCTCGGATTCGACGGATCGACAGCTACTCCGCACACGCCGACCAGACCGAGCTGCAGGACTGGATCAGGGAACGCAAGCCGATCTCGGGCAGCCTCTTCCTGACCCATGGTGAGCCGACGGCGCTGGCGGCGCTGGCCCAACTCGTTGCGGAGGAGGACCCGTCCCTGAACGTCGTCACCCCGGAGATCGGCGAAGGCTACCGGCTACGGCCCGGAACCCCCGCGACGCTGGTCCAGACCGCCCGTTCGGACGCGGCGCAACTGGTCGGCCGGGACTGGCAGAACGACTACGCGGATTTCACGGTGACACTCAAACAGCACCTGGCCCTGATCGAGGATCCCGAGGATCGGCAAACGGCCATCGCCGAGATGCGGAAGATACTCGACGGATACGCCGAGCGGCGCACGCGGGCCCACGGCTGATCACGCACGGCGTTCCAGCCGCAGGGCGCGCTGCGCAGGTACCGCTCGACCCTACTTCCCCGCCTCTCCGCCCGCCTTGATCTCGACGTGCTTCGCCGGGGCCGGGGCCTCGGCCACCGGAACCGTCACCGTGAGGATCCCATCGGCGTAGGTCGCGTCGATGGCGTCCTCGTTCGCGCCCGCAGGCAACGGCATCGAACGGTAGAAGCTGCCGTAGTGGAACTCCGACCGCAGGCCCTCTTCCTGCCTTTCGGTGCGTTCGGCCTTGATGGTCAGCTGGCCGTCCCGGACGCTGATGTCGACATCCTTGGCCGGATCCACCCCGGGCAGTTCGGCACGCAACGTGTACCGGCCCTCGGCGAGATGCTCCTCGACCCGGATCATGTGACCCTCGATCGCCGTCCATGGCGACATCGACTCGAACCGGGCCACGAGGTCCGACCAGTCCGGCATCGCGGGCCAGATCGACGGTGGCTGGGTGGGACGGTGTGGCGACAGCATGCCCATGATTTCCTCCTTGCGCGACAACACTGTTCCGACCCCTTCACGTCACACCCCGGGGCCGGCGGGCGATAGGGCCGAGTGTCGTCGGGCCGGGGACCCATGTCACCGCCGCCCGCTCAGTGCGGTGCGTGCACGACCAGCAGCGGGCAAGTCACGGTGTGTATCAGTGCCCGGCTCGTGGAGCCGAGCAGCAGGCCGGCGAATCCACCGCGGCCCCGGCTTCCGACCACCACCAGCTGCGCCTGTGCCGACTGCTCGGCGAGCTCTCGTGCGGGCTTGTCCTTGACCACGACCCGGCGGACGCGGACGTCGGGAAAGCTCTCGCCGAAACCCGCGA
Source organism: Rhodococcus sp. NPDC003348 (assembly GCF_053589375.1). Taxonomy (NCBI): domain Bacteria; kingdom Bacillati; phylum Actinomycetota; class Actinomycetes; order Mycobacteriales; family Nocardiaceae; genus Rhodococcus; species Rhodococcus sp. NPDC003348. The sequence goes on along the minus strand of NZ_JBSFRT010000010.1, from coordinate 59,735 downwards.
GGCGCTCCGCGAGCTGCGCGTGTTCCCGCTGGTGAATCGACTTCCAGTCCAGTCCGCGGCCCGCGTTGAGCAAACTCGCGAGGTTGGTGTCCGACCATGCGTGGACCGCGACGAGTTCGACGCCGCGCAGTGACGCCTCGGTGAATGCCTCCGCGAGCGCTGGTTCGCTGTTCCGGGTGCCGTCGACACCGACGACAACCGGGCCGCATTCGGGTTCGGCGCGTTCTGGGATCACCGCGACCGGACAGCGGGCGTGTGCGGCGACCGCGGGACCGACCGAACGCGGACGGTCACCCGCCTCGTCGCCGAGCCCGCGTGAGCCGACGGCCAGCAGGCCCGCGGTGGCGGAGCGCTCGAGCAGGATGCCGGCGGGGTGACCCCACGTCAGCTCTGCGTCGATGTCCAGCGGGTGCGGTTCCGCCGCCGCGCGTGCCACCTCGAGCGCGTGCGACAGGAGGCGGTTGCCCTCGCGTTCGTGATCGTCGACGAATGCTTGCGGCAGACCGGCAGGCACCCCGTGCTTGCCCGCGACGAACACGGTCGAGATCAGGTGCAGCGGCGCCGAGCGTCGTACCGCAGCGCGCGCCGCCCAGTTGACCGCGTCGAAGGCGGAGTCGGACCCGTCCACTCCCACCACTATCGGAGCGTGCGTGTTCATGACGTTCTCCTCAGTGCGATCTCGACAGCGCGATCTCGACGTGCACGACGCTCCCCTCCCGCGAACGCGTCGTCGGCAGACCGGTTTCGTCGATGACCTTCAGCATCGTGACGTTCTCGAGCAGCACCTCCGCGACGAGCGTGCGGATGCCACGCTCCCGGGCCATCTCGGCGAGGCGCGCCAGCAGCGTGGTGCCGATGCCATGGAGTTGGTGATCGTGCCTGACGATCATGGCGATCTCCGCGGTTTCCGGGTCGTCGAGAACCACGAGATTCGCGACGCCGACCAACTCGCCCGCGTCGAATGCGCCGACGGCGCCGTGCCGCCGGTCGACCGCGGCGAGCCTGGACACCAGTGGCGCGAGATTCTTGGGCCGCGCGGCGAGGAACCGCAGATATCCGTCGTGCTGGTCCAGGGACTCGTGCAATTCGACGACCGCCGGGGCGTCGTCGGCCGTCAGGGCCCGGATCCGGATCGGGGCGATCGCTCGCTCGACGTCCGTCATGCGACGACGGTAGTCCCGACCGCTTCGGTTGCCCAGCCTCACCGGCGTCGACCCTGCACCCGGCGGCCGGAACTGACGTACGGTGATACCCGGGAGCGGGAGGTTTCCGCATGATCAAGGTCTTCCTGGTCGACGATCACGAGGTCGTGCGCCGGGGATTGGTCGAACTACTGGCCTCGGATCCCGAACTGGAGGTCGTCGGCGAGGCGGGGACCTGTGCCGCTGCACTGGCCCGGATACCGGCTCTGCGACCGGACGTGGCGGTGCTCGACGTGCGACTACCCGATGGCAGCGGCATTGAGCTGTGCCGCGAACTGATGGCCCGACTGCCCATGCTGCACTGCCTGATCCTGACCTCCTTCACCGACGAGGAGGCGATCCTCAGTTCGATCCTGGCCGGCGCGAGCGGCTACGTGGTCAAGGACATCAAGGGATTCGAACTGGTCAGGGCGGTGCACGAGGTCGGCGCGGGCAAGTCCATGCTCGACAGCAACGCCGCCGCCGCGCTGATGTCGAAGCTACGGGCGTCGGAGGCGGAGGACACCGGTCCCTTCTCCGGCCTCTCGGACCAGGAGCGGACGCTGCTCGAGCTGCTCGGGGAGGGCCTGACCAATCGGCAGATCGCGGCCCGCATGTTCCTGGCCGAGAAGACCGTCAAGAACTATGTTTCGCGTCTGCTCACCAAACTGGGCGTCGAACGGCGCACGCAGGCCGCCGTGCTGGCGGCGAAGGTGGAACCCCGGGCACGCTCGTGACCGCCGCACCACGATCCATGACAGGAGGTGAACCGTGACCGGGAAGGCCCGGGACGGGAGCGCGGACCTGGTACTGGGGTACCTCACGAGGGACGCTCGCTCGACCCCGTCGGACGTCCGGGGCCGGGTGCTCGAAATCGTGCGCGCGAGACAGAATGTCGACGGCCTGCTCGGTGCGATCCTGGCGGTGGCCTCCGGGCTCGATCTCGACGACACCCTGCGCACCATCGTGCACGCGGCGATCGGCCTGGTGGACGCGCGGTACGGCGCGCTCGGTGTGCTCGGCCCCGGGGACGAACTCGTCGAGTTCATCTACGAGGGGATCGACGAGCAAACCCGCGAGCTGATCGGCGACCTGCCCCGCGGCCGCGGCGTTCTCGGCGTCCTGACGACCGATCCCGAACCGATTCGGATCGCGGACCTGTCGACCCACCCGGCGGCGGTGGGATTCCCCGCCCACCACCCGCCGATGCGCACGTTCCTCGGTGTTCCCGTGCAGACACGCGACACCGTGTTCGGGAACCTGTATCTCACGGAGAAGGCGGACGGGAAGCAGTTCACCGCCGACGACGAGGTCGTCCTCGAAGCCCTGGCCGCCGCGGCGGGCATCGCGATCGAGAATGCCCGGCTGTACGCACTGTCCCAGACCAAGCAGTCCTGGCTCGAAGCCACCCGCGAGATCACCTTGGCATTGTTGGCCGGGAACGAGCCACCGGTGGTCCTCCAGGTCGTCGCGGACAAGATGCTGGAACTGACCGGGTCGTCCTGCGTCCTGCTCGCGGTCCCGGACGATCCCGACGCCGAGCAGGAGTCGGTGACCGAGTTGGTGGTGAGCGTGGCGGCCGGGACGACACCGGTCGACGTCGTCGGCCGCCGGATTCCGCTGTCCGGACCGGGATTGGGCGAGGCGTTCCGCACCCGGCAACCCGTGTGCGCCGACCGGTTGACGCTCGACCCCGGTCCGAACGCGGTCACCTTGCCCGGTGCGTCACTCGCGCTGCCGCTGCGCGCTGCAAACGCGGTCTCCGGCGTGCTCGTGTGTCTTCGCGGGACACGCGGAGAACCCTTCGACGCGGACGAGCTGTCGCGGATGTCCGCATTCGCCGATCACGCCGCGGTGGCGCTCACGCTCGCGAACGCGCAACGCCAGATGCGTGAGCTCGACGTGCTGGCCGACCGCGATCGCATCGCCCGTGACCTCCACGACCATGTCATCCAGCGCCTGTTCGCCGCCGGTTTGTCGCTGCAGGGAACCGTGCAGCGCGCAAAGTCTCCGGACGTACACAGGCGGCTGCTCGGCACCGTGGACGAACTCCAGGAGATCATCGAGGACATCCGTTCGGCGATCTTCGACCTGCACGAGGGCGAGGCCGGGGTCACTCGGCTCCGGAGTCGACTGCACCAGGTGATCGCCGACGTCACCGCCGATTCCGGCCTCCGGACCACTGTGCACATGTCGGGTCCGCTCTCCGCCCTGGCACCGGATCTGGCCGACCATGCCGAGGCGGTGCTACGAGAGGCGCTGAGCAACGTGGTCCGCCACGCCAAGGCCACCGCGGTCACCGTCACCGTCACCGTCGACGACGACCTGCTCCTCGAGATCTCCGACAACGGAAGGGGAATCGCGCGCGGCGAACCCGGGCGAGGTCTCGACAACCTCCACTCGCGCGCCGAGGCCGCCGGTGGAACGGTCACGGTCGACAGCACAGCGATGGAGGGCACCACCGTCCGCTGGCGGGCCCCGGTGCGCTGACGGCCCACTTCCCCACCGGGCCTGCACACCCCGGCCGGATCTCGTTCTCTGTTCGGGAACAGGGAAAAACGCGTGCGCGACGTGGATACTGAGAAGGTGATCCGCCCGGTCATCGATCTGCGCTATCACCGTGCCGTCATTTTCGCCGCCGACGTGGTGGTGGACCCGGCCGACCCGACGCGGTGCGCCGAATCCGTTGTCGCACTGGCGGAACGGTTGCACGGCGCCGGCGTCCTGTGTGCGGTGGTCGCGAGCGGTGAGACGCTCGGCCGGTGCGAGGCAGCCGGAATCGGCAGGTGGTTTCCGGTGAGGATCGGTGATGCGACGCCGCAGGACGCTGCCGTTGAACTCGGCGTCGCGCTGACCGGAGCAGTGCTCGTCGCCTCTGGTGAGGATGTCGTGGCCGAGGCGCGCGGTGCCGGCTTCGCCCTCGTCGTCGCCGTCGACCGGGCGGAGCGCGGCGACGAGTTGCTGCGCCGCGGCGCGGACGTGGTCGTGCGAGACGCCGCCGAGATCGAACTTCGGGTCGGTGACCGGCGACTGAGCGAGATTCCCGGTGCCCTGACCGAGCGGCGCGCGCTCACCGCGCCGCTTCGCGTGTGCCGGCCCGCCGTGTTCCTCGATTTCGACGGCACGTTGTCCGAGGTGGTGCCGGACCCGGCGGCGGCCGTGCCGGTCGACGGCGTGGCGGCCGCCCTGACGCGGCTCGTGGCCGAATGCCCCGTGGCGGTGATCAGCGGACGCGATCTCGCCGACATTCGGGCGCGGGTCGGGGTGCCCGGCATCTGGTACGGGGGAAGCCACGGTCTCGAACTCGTGGGGCCCGCGGGTCAGCGGTACGAGAATTCGGACGCGCTCGCGGCGATCCCCGTGCTCGATCGGGTGGCCCGGCAGCTCGAGCAGCGTCTGCGACACATCCCCGGGGTGTTCGTCGAGCACAAGCGGTTCGCGGTCGCGGTGCACTACCGGAACGTGGGCGACGACCACGTCGGCGAGGTCGTGGCCGTGGTGTCCGAAGTGGCAGGCGGTGAGGCCACGCTCCGAATCTCCAGTGGCCGCAAGGTGATCGAACTCCGTCCGAATCTGGACTGGGACAAGGGCCGGGCGTTGCGCTGGATCCTCGAGCGCGTCGTCGATCGGGACGTCGACACCGGGGCGATTCTTCCGATCTACGTCGGAGACGACCTCACCGACGAGGATGCCTTCGATGCGTTGCCGAACCGGGCCGTCGGCATCGTGGTGCGGAGCCCGGAATCCGGAAATCGGTGGTCGGCGGCGCGCTTCGCGGTGGACGGCCCGGTCGAGGTCCGCGAGCTGCTCGAGCGACTGGCCGAGATCGCGGAACTCGACTCCCCGACCGCGCCGAGGGACGGGGCCTGGATTCTCCACTTCGACGGCTACGACCCGGCGGCCGAGAAACTGCGCGAAGCGATCTGCACGGTCGGCAACGGGTACTTCGCCAGCCGTGGTTGTGCACCCGAATCGGTGGCCGGCCGCGGGCACTACCCGGGCACCTACGTGGCGGGCCTCTACAACCGCCTGGGCGACGAACGTGCGGGCGTGGTCATCTCGAACGAGAGCCTGGTGAACGCGCCGAACTGGCTGCCGACGACGTTCCGCGTCGACGGCGGGCCGTGGTTCGACGTCGACACGGTCGACCTGCTCGAGCACCGGCAGGACCTCAACCTGAGACGGGCTGTGCTGACGAGGCGGATCCGCTGCCGCGACGCGGCGGGCCGGACGACGACGCTGCTCCAGCGGCGGTTCGTGGCTATGCACAGTCCGCACGTCTGCGCGCTGCAGACGGTCATCGTCGCCGAGGACTGGTCCGGGACCGTCGAAGTGCGGTCGGCTCTGGACGGTTCGGTCCGGAACAGCCTGGTCGATCGCTATCGCGATCTCGCAGGCACCCACCTCGAACGGGTCCAGGCGGTGGAGCTGGCGCCGGACTCGGTGTTGCTGACCGTCCAAACCAACCAGTCGCGCGTCCCGGTGGCGATGGCGGCCCGAACGACGGTGCGACGAGACGGTGAACTGTGCGAAGGCGGGCGCCGGTGGTTCGACACCGACGGTGTCGTCGGCCACGACATCGTCGTCCACCTCGCGGCCGGCCAATCCGTCACGGTGGAGAAGACGGTGACCCTCTTCACCGGACACGACCACGCGGTCTCCGACCCCGCCGACGAGGCGGCGCGCCTGCTGCCCGGGCTCCGTGGATTCGACAGCCTGCTGGCCGGGCACGCCCTGGCCTGGGAGCACCTGTGGGACCGGGTCGGTATCGACATCGCGGGGCAGGTGGAAGCGTCGCGGATCCTGCGGTTCCACTTCCTGCACCTGCTGCAGACGGTCTCCCGGATCACGGCCGATCTGGACGTCGGTATCCCGGCCCGCGGGTTGCACGGCGAGGCCTATCGCGGTCACATCTTCTGGGACGAGTTGTTCGTCTTCCCGGTGCTGACGCTGCGGGGTCCGGCATTGACGCGGTCTTTGCTGCTGTACCGGTTTCGCCGGCTGCCCGAGGCCCGCCGCGCTGCCCGGGCGGCGGGCCACCGCGGCGCGATGTTCCCGTGGCAGTCGGGCAGCGACGGCCGCGAGGAGAGCCAGCAACTGCATCTGAACCCGCGGTCGGGCCGGTGGCTTCCGGACACCAGTTGGCGGCAACGCCACATCGGCATCGCGGTGGCGTACAACGTGTGGCAGTACTACCAGATCAGCGGCGACGTCGAGTTCCTCGCGTACTTCGGCGCCGAGATGCTGATCGAGATCGCCCGTTTCTTCGCCAGTGTGGCGTCGTACGACCGGTCACGGTCCCGGTTCGTCATCCGGGGTGTGATGGGGCCGGACGAGTTCCATTCCGGCTACCCGGATGCGCCCCAGGACGGGATCGACAACAACGCCTACACCAATGTCATGGCGGTGTGGGTGATCTTGCGCGCTTTCGACGCATTGGATGCGGTCACCGAGCCGGACCGAACGGAACTCGTCAACCGTCTCCATCTGGATGCACCGGAGCTGGCCCGGTGGGAGGAGATCAGTCGCCGCATGTTCGTGCCCTTCCACGATCGGGTGATCAGCCAGTTCGAGGGGTACGGCGATCTGAGCGAACTCGACTGGGACCGCTACCGGCGGCGGTACGGGGACATCCGGCGGCTCGACCGGATCCTCGAGGCCGAGGACGACGACGTCAACCGCTACCGCGCGTCGAAGCAGGCGGACGTGCTGATGCTGTTCTACCTCCTCTCCGCCGACGAACTGCGAGACCTGTTCGGGAGGCTGGGATATCGGCTCGATCCCGAGGACATTCCGCGGACGGTCGACTACTACCTCGACCGGACGTCCCACGGCTCGACGTTGAGCGCGGTGGTGCACTCCTGGGTGCTCGCGCGCGGCAACCGCGAGAAGGCGATGGCGTTCTTCGAAAGCGTGCTCGCCTCCGACATCACCGACATCCAGGGTGGTACGACGGCCGAAGGGATCCACCTGGCGGCGATGGCCGGCAGCGTGGACCTGCTGCAGCGGTGTTTCACCGGCCTGGAGACACGCGGCGACAGGCTGGTTCTCGGCCCGCAGTGGCCGGAGTCCATGGGGGCGCTGGAGTTTCCGATCTTCTACCGCGGTCACCAGCTGTGGTTGACGGTGAGCGGGCGCAGCGTGGAGGTGCGGGCCGCGGCCGGCAATCAGCGACCGATCGAGATCGAGTGCCGCGGCCAGGTCGTCGAACTGCGGCCGGGTGCCACCGTCAGGCTCAGCTAGCCGCACGATTGACCGGCGCGAGGACACCGCCGATACTGGGAATTTACCGGTACGGCCGAACCAACGGCGGACATCGAGCGGCGCAAGACGATCCGCTCGCGACGCGAGGAGGGGCCTGTGGAGGGCACCCGGCATCCCGATCAGCAGCAGCCCGACCCCGCGCCGGGCGGAGCGGTGCTCGACCGGCGCGGACTCGACGACCTGGTCACGGTGCTGCGTGGCGACGGCTATCGGGTGATCGGCCCGACCTTCGACGACAACGCCATCGTCCTGCGCGAGCTCGAGAACGGTGACCAACTCCCGGACGGGTGGGGCGTCACCACGGCGCCCGGCCGGTACCGCGTGCACCGGCGTGACGACGGGGCGGTGTTCGGGCACTCGTCGGGTCCGCAGTCGTGGAAGCAGTACCTGCATCCGCCGCGCAGGCAGCTGTGGTCGACGAGCGGGGACGACGAGTTCCGTCCGCCACCCGACGAGGAGGTGTCCTACGCGTTCCTCGGTGTCCGAGGCTGTGACCTGGCGGCCATTCGTACGTTGCGGACCGTCCTGGCCGGCGGAGGCGACGGCCGGACCGCGGCGCTGTTCGCGCGGCTGTTCGTCGTCGCGGTGGACTGCACGGAGCCGGGCGGGGTGTGCTTCTGCGCGTCCATGGGCACCGGTCCCGGAGCCGCGGGCGACTACGACCTGCGGTTGACCGAACGCCTGACCGACGGTGCTCCGCACTATCTCGTCGACGTCGGGACGAGTCGGGGCGCGGAGGTCCTGGCGCGGGTGCCGCACGCGCCCGCCGCACCCGAGGAGGTCGACCGCGCCGCGCAGGAGGTGTGCGCGGCCGCGGACCGGATGGGCCGGCAGATGCCCGACGTCGATCTCCGCGAGCTGCTGCGCACCGCCCGCGATGCCGACGTGTGGGACGACGTGGCGTCCCGATGTCTGACCTGCGGCAACTGCACGATGGTGTGCCCGACGTGCTTCTGCACGAGCGTCGAGGACGTCACCGACCTCACCGGAACGGGTTCCGAACGCTGGCAGCGGTGGGCCTCGTGCTTCGAACCCGAGTTCTCCCACCTGCACGGGGGTGACGTCCGGGAATCGGGGCAGAGCCGCTACCGCCAGTGGATCTCGCACAAGCTCGGCACCTGGTACGACCAGTTCGGCTCGTCGGGGTGCGTGGGTTGCGGACGGTGCATCGACTGGTGTCCCGTCGGCATCGACATCACCGAGGAGGCCGCTCGCCTGGCCGAGGCGTTCCCGGCCGTCGGCGCGGATCCCACCCGGGGATCGGGATGAATTCCACTGCACCCGAGCAGGTTCCGATGTTGGCCGGGCTGGATCCGGAGCATCTGCGAGCGCTGTTGGGGTTGTCGCGGCTGGTGGAGTTCGCCGCCGGGGAGAACGTCTTCCGGGAGGGCGACCTCGCGCAGCGGCTCTGGCTGGTGCGCGGTGGTCGGGTCCTGCTGCACACCCATGTTCCCGGGCGCGGCGACGTGCCCATCGAGACGCTCGGGGTCGGCGACGTGCTGGGCTGGTCGTGGATGACCGCTCCCTACCGGTGGCATTTCGCCGCCACCGCGCGGTCCGCTGCGCGCGCGCACGAGATCGATGCGGAGCTGCTGCGCGAGGCGAGCGCGGTGGACCCGGTGTTCGGGTACGCGGTCGCGTGCGCGTTGTCCGGTGCGCTGGTCGACCGGCTCCAGGCCACCCGGGCCCGGCTGCTGGACCTGTACGGCGAACCGCAGGCGTCACCGCCTCGCACCGACCGGGGCACGCGGTGACGACGTGAGGACCGCGACGGATCCGATGGTGCCCACCCGGTATCTGGTGCGCGACCGGGTGACCGAGACCCACGATTCGGTCACCCTCTCCCTCGTCCCGATCGGTGCGCCGCTGCCCGATTCCACGCCCGGGCAGTTCATGATGCTCGCCGCCCCCGGCATCGGCGAGGTCGCGGTCTCGATCAGCGGCGCGCCGGGCGGCGGGGAACTTCAGCACACCGTCCGCGCGGTCGGTGCGGTCAGTCGCGCTCTGCACGACGCCCCCGTGGGTTCGACCCTCGGCGTGCGGGGCCCGTTCGGCACCGGATGGGAGCTCGGTTCGTGCCGCGGCCGCGACGTGGTCGTCGTGGCCGGTGGTGTCGGGCTGGCGGCCGTGCGGTTCGCGGTCCTGGCGATCCTCGCGGCGCGTGACGCCTTCCGCCGGGTTGTTCTGGTCGTCGGTGCCCGTGGCCCCGACGAGTTCCTGTTCCGGCGCGAACTGGGTGCGTGGTCCGCCGCCGGGGCCATCGACGTGGAGACCACCGTCGACCGGCCGAGCAGCGACTGGGACGGCCCGGTCGGGTTCGTCACCGAACCGCTCGGGCGGCTGCGTCTGGACCCGGGCCGGACGACGGCCCTGCTGTGCGGCCCGGAACCGATGATGCGGTTCGCGGCGCGGGTGCTGATCGGCAAAGGGGTGGCCGCGGCGGACATCCGCGTCTCCCTGGAACGGAACATGCAGTGCGGCACGGCCCTGTGCGGGCACTGCCAGCTCGGCGAGCTCCTGCTCTGCCGCGACGGCCCGGTCGTCGACTACACCGTTGCCGGGGCACTTCTCCACGTGCGGGAGCTGTGATGACGAAACCGACCCTGGCGGTGTGGAAGTTCGCGTCCTGCGACGGATGCCAGCTCTCGCTGCTCGACTGCGAGGACGAACTGCTCGGACTGTCCGAGGAGGTGACCATCGCCCACTTCATGGAGTTCTCCAGCGCGACTGTCGACGGGCCCTACGACCTCTCGCTCGTCGAGGGATCGATCACCACCGCTACGGACGTGGACCGGATCCACCGTATCCGGGACCGGTCCCGGATGCTGGTGACGATCGGGGCCTGCGCGACGGCGGGCGGGATCCAGGCGTTGCGCAACTTCGCCGACGTCGAGGAGTTCGCGTCCCACGTCTACGCCTCACCCGAGTACATCGACACCCTCGCGACGTCAACGCCGATCGCCGCCCACGTGCACGTCGACCACGAGCTCCGCGGCTGCCCCATCGACCGGCGCCAGCTCCTCGAGGTGCTGACCGCGTTCCTGGCCGGCCGGCGTCCGGACACCCCCGCGACCAGCGTCTGCAACGAATGCAAGCGCCGCGGCCTGACCTGTGTGATGGTCGCGGACGGGACGCCGTGTCTCGGTCCGGTCACCCACGCCGGCTGCGGTGCGCTGTGCCCCGCTCAGGACCGCGGCTGCTACGGGTGCTTCGGCCCGATGAAGGGGCCGAACCTCGCCTCGATGGCGGCCTGGTTGCGCATCTGCGGCATGGACGACGCGGCCATCGACCGGGTGCTGGCCACCTTCAACGTCGCCGCACCCGAGTTCGCCGCCTACACCCACGGCGAGCCCGACCGGCCGGGGACCGGCGATGGGTGACGAGGACAGGCGACTGATCGTGCGCGCCCTCGCCCGCGTCGAGGGCGAGGGCAGGCTCCGGGTCACGGTCCAGGGCGGCCGGGTCGAACGGGCCGAGCTGAGCATCTACGAACCGCCCCGGTTCTTCGAATCGTTCCTGCGCGGCCGGGACTTTCGCGAGCCGCCGGATCTCACCTCCCGGATCTGCGGGATCTGCCCGGTCGCCTACCAGGTCAGTGCGTGCAACGCCATCGAGGACGCGTGCGCGGCGCCTCCCGACGACGCCGTGGTCCGGCTGCGCCGGCTGCTCTACTGCGGAGAGTGGATCGCCAGCCACGTGCTGCACATCTACTTCCTGCACGCCCCGGACTTCGCGGGCGTCGCCGACTCGATCGCGCTCGCCCGCACCGACCGTGCCCGGGTCGAGACCGGACTGCGGCTCAAGAAGGCGGGCAACGCGATCCTCGAACAGCTCGGCGGTCGCCCGATCCACCCCGTCAACGTCCGCGTCGGCGGCTTCTACCGCACACCCACCCGCGACGAGCTCGCTCCGCTCGCCGAGCAGCTGCGCCGCGCCCTCGACGACGCCCTCGACACGGTCGCCTGGGCCGCCGGCTTCGACTTCCCCGATCGCGAACTCCCCTACGAGATGATCGCGCTGACGGAACCCGACCGATACGCCATCGAGTCCGGGACCGTGCACACCTCGTCCGGTGCCCGGTTCCCGGCCGCGGACTTCCCCGCCCACGTCGTCGAACACCAGGTTCCGCACTCCACCGCGCTGCACGCCCGGCTCGACGGCGAACGGGTCCTGGCCGGACCGCTCGCCCGGTACTCGCTGGGCAGCGCGAGGCTGTCGGTGACCGCGCGGCAGGCCGCCGCGGCGGCGGGACTCGGCGATGTGTGCCGGAACCCGTTCCGCAGCATCGTCGTCCGGGCCGTCGAGGTGGTCTACGCGGTCGACGAGGCGCTGCGGTTGATCGCGTCCTACGAGCGGCCTCCGCGGCCGGCGCGCGACGTCCGCCCCCGGGCGGCGACCGGTCACGGGGTCAGCGAAGCCCCCCGCGGACTCCTCTACCACCGGTACGACGTCGACGGGGACGGCGTCATCCGCGATGCGGTCATCGTGCCGCCGACCTCGCAGAACCAGTCGGCAATCGAGCACGAGCTCGCGGGTGTGGTCGAGCGGCACCTCGACCTCGACGACGCGGAGCTCACCGCCCTGTGTGAGCGGACGATCCGCAATCACGACCCGTGCATCTCCTGCGCCACACACTTTCTCGACCTCACGGTGGATCGTCGATGACCGCGGTGCTGATCGCGCTGGGCGACGAGTTCCGCCGCGACGACGGCGTGGGACCGGCCCTGGCCCGGAGCCTGCACCGGGACGGCGTTCCCGCCCGGACCCTGATCTCGCCCGGTGACCCGATCGAGCTGATCGAGGCGTGGAGCGGCGCCCGGGTGGCCGTCGTGCTCGACGCGCTGCGGATGCCGCACCCGCGACCGGGACGGGTGCACGTGCTCGCCGCCGCCGATCTGCCCGTCGCCACCGCCGGGACCCACGGGTTCGACCTGGGCGCGGCGATCGCCCTGGGCGGGGCCCTCGGCCGCATGCCGGCCCGGCTGGTGATCGTTGCCGTGGAGGTCGCCGACGTCGCGCCGGGCCGGGGCCTGTCGCCCGCGGTCGCCGCCGCCGCCCCCGCGGTCGCGCGCGCGGTCGCCGCGGCGCTGTCCGCGGACGCCGAGCCCCGCATGGAGCACCCGGATCCGGTCGCCGGTGTCACCGATCGGTGACCGGTGCCGCCCTCCGGCGCGCCAGCCACCGCAAGGCCTCGTCGACGCCCCACACGATGAACGGCAGCGGCAGCAGCGCCGCCACCTGCCAGGGCTGCGGAGTGACGGTGCCGAAGACGCGTTGCAGGAACGGGACCGTGACGACCAACGCGGCGAAACACAGTTCGAAAGCGATGCCCCACAACAACAGCGGATTCGTGGCGAACCCGATCCGGGCGAGCGATGCCCGTCGGGTGCGTGCGGCGGTGGCGGTGCCGATCTGGCAGGCGACGATCCCGAGGAAGGTCATCGTGGTGGCCTGCTGCCAGGTGTGATGCAGCGGCCCCGACCCGAGGTCGGCCCCGATCGTCCACCCGCCCGCGACGAGCGTCGCGGCGAACAGGGCCATCACCAGAACCGCCGATACGCCTCCGAGGACGCCCCACGCGCGCAACAGCATCGGACCGTCGATCACCGGCTGGGACCGCGGTCTCGGTGCGCGCTCCATCAGCCCGGGTTCCGCGGGTTCGCGCCCCAACGCGAGCGCGGGCAGGGTCTCGGTGCCCAGGTCGATGGCGAGGATCTGCATGATCGTCAGCGGCAGCGGAACCGCTCCCCCGGTGAGGGCGTAGATCAGGAAGGGCACGACCTCCGGCGTCGCGTGCGCGAAGATGTAGACGATGAACTTGCGCACGTTGTCGTAGACCTGCCTGCCGGCCTCGACGGCGCTGACGATGGTCGCGAAGTTGTCGTCGGTGAGCACCATGGTGGCCGCTTCCCGTGCGACGTCGGTACCCGAACGACCCATGGCGACACCGATGTCGGCGCTGCGGAGCGCGGGTGCGTCGTTGACGCCGTCGCCGGTCATCGCGACGATGTGTCCCTGCGCCTGCAACGCATCGGTGATGCGCAGTTTCGATTCCGGTGAACTGCGCGCGAAGACCAGCTCACCCTCCGTGGCGAGCATCGCGTCGAGTTCGTGATCGGACATCCGGTCCATCTCGTGTCCGCCGATCACCCGGAGACCGCCCCGACCGATGCCCACGCCCTCCGCGATGCCCCGCGCGGTCAACGCGTGATCTCCCGTCACCACGACGAGGCGGATCCCGGCCGTGTGGCAGCGCGTGACGGCGTCGGCGACCTCCGGCCGCGGCGGGTCGACCATGGCCGCGACCCCGAGGAAGACCAGATCGCGTTCCGCCTCGTCACGGCCGAGCCCGGCCGCGGTGGCGGCGTCGAGGCGACGGTCCGCCAGCGCGAGCAGCCGCCGGCCCTGCCGGGCCCAGGGCGTCACCGACGCGTCGATGTCGGCGCGGTCGGCGTCCGTGAGTGCACGGTCGGCGTCCCGGCCGACGGCGATCCGGGTGCAGCGCGCGAGAACCTCCTCCGGCGCACCCTTGGTGTGCACCCGCGCTCCGTCGTTGGTCGCGTCGATGGTGGACATGCGCCGGAGGTTCGGGTCGAAGTGGAAGTGCGCGATCCGATCGCGGTGATCGCTGCGGGGATCGACGCCGAGCTGCTCGGCGGCGTGTAGCAGCGCCAACTCGGTCTGGTCACCGACCTCGTCGCCGCCCGGCCCGGCCAGTTCGGCGTTGCTGCAGGACACGGCGGCCCGAGCGAGGCGGTCCAGGGCCGAGCCCGGGGCGACGACGACCGTCCGGTCGAAGTCGAGGACACCGTCGGTGGTCCGGATCCGGTCCACCCGCATGCGATTGAGGGTGAGGGTGCCGGTCTTGTCGGTGCAGATCACGCTCGTCGATCCGAGGGTTTCCACCGCCGAGATCCGTTTGACCAGCGCTCCCTGCCGGGCCAGGGCACGCACACCGACCGCAAGGGCGAGCGTGATGGTCGGCAGCAGGCCCTCGGGGACGTTCGCGACCAGGAGCCCGATCGCGAAGGTGACGGCGTCGCCGAACGACAGTCCGGCCGCCAGGGTGCCGAGAGGAATGAACGCGATCCCCATCCCGACCGCGACCACGGCGATGAGCCGGGCGACCCGCTTCACCTGCCGCTCCAGTGGGCTCTCCTCGTGTCGAACTCGCTGGGAGAGCGCGGCGATACGGCCGAGTTCGGTGCGCATCCCGGTGGCGAACACGACCGCGGTGGCTTCGCCCGCGGTACAGGTGGTTCCACTGAAGACGATGTCCCTGGCCCGGATGAGCGGGACGTGACTGTCCGCGATGTCGACGGCCACCGCGACCGGTGCGGATTCCCCGGTCAGTGTGGACGTGTCGACCTCGAGCGAGCCCGTGAGCAACCTGGCGTCGGCGGACACCCGGTCCCCCTCGCCGACGACCACCACATCCCCGGGGACGAGCTCACGCGCGTCGATCTGCCGTTCCGCACCGTCGCGGAGGACCCGGGCATGCGGAGGCAGGTAGGCCGACAGCGCCTCGACCGCCTGTTCCGCATGGCGTTCCTGGACGAAGGCGAAGCCCGCGTTCAGGAGGATCACGACGACGATCGCGACGGCCAGCGGTCCCGAGCCGGACAGCGCGGCGAGGACGGTGGCCAACCACAGCAGCAGCGCGAGCGGATGGACGAGTTGGCGGAGCAGTTCCCGCCACCACGGTTCACCGGCCTGTCGCACCAGTTCGTTGGTCCCGGTCACGGTCAGCCGCCGCTCGGCCTCGCGCCCGGACAGGCCTTCGCGACGCGACCGCAGGTCACGCAGGAGGCGGTCCAGTGCCTCCTGGGGATCGGCGGACGGCGGTGGCGCCGCAACCGTGGTGGTGGACGAATGGAGGTAGGAGTGGTGCGCCGACCGGCTCACGCGTGGCCGGTCCGATCGGGGGCACCCGTGGTCTCGAACGTCCAGGACAGGGCGTCGACGCCGGGCACGACGACATCCGCGCCGCTGCGCCGAAGCGCTGCCGCGTGTCCCGCGGGCGCGAGCCCGACGACGAGGCCGAATCCGCCGCGGCGGGCGGCCGTGACACCGGATTCGGCGTCCTCGATCACGATCGCGTCGCCCGGGTGCAGCCGCAGCCGCCGCGCCGCTTCGAGGAAAAGCGCGGGGTCCGGCTTCCCCGGCAGCGCGAGCCGGTGGGCGTCGTGCCCGTCGACCCGGCAGTCGATCGCGTCGGTCAGTCCCGCGCGGGACAGCACAGCGGCGGCGTTCCGGCTGGCACTGACGACCGCGACGGGCACCCCCGCGCGGCCCAGCCGGTCGATGAGGTCCACGGTCGGTGCAATCGGGTGCGGTCCCTCCGCGTCGAGCAGGTCGTGGAACATCCGGTCCTTGCGCTCCGCCAGCCCGGACACGGTCTCGACCTCGCGCCCACCGCGTGTGGCGGGCTCCTCCGGGAGGATGATCGAGCGCGAGGCGAGGAAGGACCGCACCCCGTCGGCCCGATTCTTCCCGTCGACGTAGGACAGGTAGTCCTGCGCGCTGAAGGCCGGCTGTGCAGGGTGGCATCGGGTGAGGAAGTCGTCGAACACCGCCGCCCATGCTCGGCGGTGCAGGGTCGCGGTGTCGGTGATCACCCCGTCGAGGTCGAAGATCACCGCGCGGAACTCCCGGCCGCGCACCCGCACACAGGGGTCAGCTGAGGCGCCACCCGCGTCGGTCGGTTTCACGTTCAGTCCTCCCGTCTTGTACAGCTTCGGCCGCGTTGCCTGTTTGCGTCGCCGTCCAAGGGCGGCGGGATGCGGTGAAGTTGGTGCTGTGTGACAGGTCGATTCCGTGGGTAGCCCATTGCCGTGGAGTCGTGGGGCCTTCTGATTCTGATCTGCGTCGCCGCGTACCTATCCTGGCAGATGACGGGCTCTGGGTCCGGCTATGGAACCCGCCGTCGTCCGGGAGCGGAACGGTCCCCGTGACGCGAGAACCGTGGCATGGGTCCTTCTCCCCGGAGGGGATCTCCAGTCCCTGGGGGACCAATCGTTGCCGGATGCGGGCGGGCCAGCAGCGATCCGCACTTGGGAGAGGATTCTTCCGGTGTACTCGGGGGTAGTCGAGGCGGCATGGAGAAGCAACTTCGCATCTACCTCAACGATCAGCTCGCCCTCGGTGTTCTTTGGCGGGAGATAGCTCGAAGGTCTGAACGCGAGAACCGCGATACCGACCTCGGTGCTGCGCTCGCGCGGGTTTCGGCAGGCATTGCCGAAGATGTCGAGACCTGTCGCACGATGATGCACCGCTTGGGCATCCGGGAAAACCCCTCAAGACCGGCCTGGCAATGGGCGCAGAACGACTGGGACGACTCAAACTCAACGGACGAGCACATGGCTATTCGCCACTGAGCCGGTTCAGTGAGTTGGAATTCCTCACGATGGGCGAAGCCAAGAAACAGTTGTGGACCACCCTGCGCGACATTGCGGGCCTAGACCGGCGGCTTCCCAACATCCACTTCGACGAGCTGATCGAGCGCGCCGAGAGTCAGCGGAGTGAGCTGGATCCGTTCCGCGTCCAAGCGGGAACCGCGGCACTGGCTGCCCCAGTCGGCCGCATGGCCACCTAATGGAGTTCACGCCCCGATCTCGCTACCGCCTCGCACGCCTGCCGCCCGTTGCCCTCCACATCACGGACGCTGATATCGACGTCCGGTCCCGCGGTCACCTCCCGAAACGTACAGGTCCAGCCCACAGCGGGGACCCTCGCCGGGCGTCGGCCGCTTTCCGGGTTACGGGGATGTCGACAGGCGTTCCGGTGCTCCGTGCAGGTGTAACTGGCGCGGGATCGGGATGGTCGCGGTCGTATTCTGTCCGGCGTCGTGGATCTCGGAGGACCCGGTAGGCGGCGATGATCCGGCCAAGGCATTCATCCTCGACAGGGTCCGACCGGAACCGTGTATCGGGGTGGTGGGCGCGGATGAGTCGGCGAAACGCATGGCCGATCTGATCCTGGCTGGCGGAGGGATCCACCCCCAAGACCTGATACCAGTCCTCTCGCTCGGGGCGGTACTCCATCACCCACGCCTCCTGTCGACCGGCCGGGTCCTGGCGTCGTCGTTACTCTGTGGACTGTTCAGGATCGTCCGGCGCGTTCGCGTCGACCGCCTTCTGTTGGCCGCGGGATGCGACGGTGATGCGACGCCTCTTCGCTTGCTCCTGCGCCGGAAGCGTGACCGTCAACACGCCGTTTTGGTAGGTGGCGCTGATGTTGTCCGCGTCGATTCCCTCGCCGAGGTGAAGTCGGCGTACGAAGCGCCCGGCGAACCTCTCCGAAGTCATCCATTCCACATCGTGTTCGGTGCGTTCGCTACGCATTGCCGTCAGAGTCAGAACACCGTTCTCCACGCTGACTTCGATCGAGCCCGGATCCACGCCCGGCAGGTCGGCGTGCAGCACGTAGTGGTCCCCTGAGCGGTACAGGTCCATCGGGATGAACCGCGGAACCCTCTCCGATCCTGCCCTCGTTCCCAGCATCCGTTCGGTGAGTTGATCGATGTCGGGGAACGGATCGAATCCCAACACGGTTTCGCCTCCTGGTCCTCGTGTGGCGGCTCGGTGATGTCCTTGCGGCGCGTTCAATCCGTCGAGTAACCGGGTCTGGCGCCCGCCGAGCGCCCAACGCTTATCTTCCGGTATAGGTAATCTGTACTGCTTGAAAAAGATCTATGAACCTCGCTGCTCTCCCGGCGAGCGCAACTGGGACGGTGTCGGGGTCGAACGACACCCGCGTGCCCAGCGCTGAGGCCACCAACCGGGGGTGGTGCGGCGCGGCGGCGTTCAGCCGCTCTGCTGCCCGCCCGGAGGGCGGCCGGCGAACATCTGCTCGATCCGGCGCTTGATTTCCTCGGTACTCAAGCTCGAGGACGTTGCAGCGGGTCGCTGCGCTGACGGTTCGGTCATCTTCCCTCCCGAAATGATCTCCAAGCCATGAACAGTCCCAGGCCGATCCCTGTCAGGTCCTGCGCTCCTCGGCGTCCCACGGCACGGCGAGAGCCTGGTCGATCCGGTCAGCCTCGGAGGCGTCCCACCCGACGCCCGCCTGCGCCATCTCATCGAGGTCCGGTTCGTTCTGATCGACGACATCGAGACGCTGTTCGATCAGGTCCGCTTCACCGGTGACAGTCAGGGTCCGGTCCGTGTCGTTCGTCATCAGGGCTATCCCTTCCTGTTGCGTTGTTCCTGTCGTAGCTGTGCGTTGTCGGACGTGAGCTGCGCGTTGTCGGACGTGAGCTGCGCGTTGTCGGACGTGAGCTGCGCGTTGTCGGACGTGAGCTGCGCATTGTCGGACGTGAGCTGCGCGTTGTCCGACTTCAGGCGGGCATTGGTGGACCTCAGCCAGCTGCTATCGGTCTGCAGTTCGACATTGTGGCTCTCCAGTTTCAGGATCTTGGCGATGCCGGCGAGGTTCACCCCGCTGTCGATGAGCTCGGTGATCCGTTGCAGTCGGTTGATGTCCTCATCGCTGTACCGTCGCGTGCCCCCGTCGGTGCGAGCAGGGGTGAGCAATCCCTTGCGTTCGTACAGCCGCAAGGCTTGCGGCCCCACACCTGACAGCTCCGCGGCGACCGAGATGCCGTAAACCCCGCGCGCTTCCCGCGCGGACGATTCCTTCGTCATCGACATCTCCGTTTCAGCTCTCGGCCCTTGTCGCACTCTTACTCAAGTGCTATATCTAATCTATACCACGGAATGCAGATAACGTGGTGATTGTTGGAAGGATCATCGGGACAGAACCGAGACTGGAAGGGTTTGTTGGAGGTGGCCACGATGTTGATGCGCACTGATCCGTTCCGTGAGCTCGACCGCTGGACCCAGCAGGTGCTGGGAACGGTCGCCCGGCCGGCGGCGATGCCGATGGACGCCTGGCGCGAAGGTGACCAGTTCGTTGTCGAGTTCGACCTCCCGGGGGTGCCGGCCGATTCGCTGAACCTCGACGTCGAGCGGAATGTACTGACTGTGCATGCAGAGCGGCCCGTGCGTGACGCGGACGTCGAAATGGTGGCTTCCGAACGTCCTCGGGGGGTGTTCAGCCGCCAGTTGTTCCTCGGCGAGAACCTCGCCGCCGATCGGATTGAAGCCAAGTACGCCGACGGGGTGCTCAGGTTGACGATTCCGGTGGCGGAGAAGGCCAAGCCGCGGAAGATCGAAATCAACACCACCGCTGGTCAGGAAGCGATCACGGCCTGAGTCCGGCGCAGTGCGAGCGCGCTTCAGGAGATGAGACAGATGATCACCGTGGACCGCGTGTACGACGCTCCCCCCGAAGTGGGCCAGGCGCCATGCCTCGTCGCCGACGAGGCATGGCTGGCCAGCGCAATTGACGACATCTTCGGCGAGATGCCCTCTTCGTGCACTCCGCCAGAAGGACCGCCGTGCACGCTCACGGCGCGGCGGCCACCTTCACCTCGGCCGGTCCCGAGTGACACAGGACAGGCGGGGGTTGGGCAGGCCACGTCGGCGCGTCTACGTCAAGCCAGGAGGGGCGGTCCTGAACGCGCTCCCCCCGACCGCCGGCACCGCGTGCCGTAGCTCCCCCGTGCCATTGATCTAGGAGGTGATACAGCACCTGATTCAATACGGTGAGTCCCTGCGGGGCCGCTCGCATCGAGTTTCTTCGTAGCCGGCGCAACGAGCCGAACACTTCCGGCTCTGCGCACTGCGCCCGTACGGCGTGACACCACGTTGCGAGCTGCCCCGCAGCCGTGACCGGCCCCCGCGGACGTGTCGCCGTGCGCACCCACATCCGCTGGCCAGGCCAAACCTCTCGGCCCCGGAGCGTCTTCGTCTGGAGTGCGCGTGCCCGTCTTGAGTCAGGCGACCCACCGGCATCCGTGTGAGGGATGTGGGGCGTCGGGTCTCCGTCGCTGAGGGAGGCTGTCTGTCTGCAACGACCTGTTCAGTATTGGTCCGGCCCGACTGGACAATTGGTCCGTTGCCGTGGCTGTCGCGGAGTGCTACACCGGTAGTGGGTTTCGATTCGACCTTGACGCTGACGGCTCGGACCTCGCTGTCGGTCGACACTCCCCGCGGCCCACCCAATCCATTCGGCGGTTGAGCAAACAGCTGCGTTCGACCACGTTGGAGGTTTGCCGTGCGCGTTCACATTCATTGCTTGGCCCACCCGCTAGTCGAATCCGTCAACGGCGTCGGGTGTTGTCGTGTCCGTGGACCGGGCCCGACCATTGCCTCAGTGGTCGGCGACGTTGACGCGCGGGTGATCGCCGACTTCGTCAAGGGCCTGGACAAGGCCCTCCGCGAAGCACGTCGCACCGTCATCGTCGACTTCTCGCACGCCGGCTTCGTGTCGATTGCGGGTGTGCAGGCCCTCGCTGAGGCTCAGCTCCACGCGGATCTCCGTGGCCTGGCGATGCTCCTCGTCCCCGACGAGAGTTCCCGGCGGGTGTTGCAGGTCGTCGACGCGGACCAGCACTTCCGCTGTTTCCCGAGCGTTCGTGCGGCCGTGGAGGCTCGACGTGCGGAGCTTTCCGCGCACGTCGATCTCGACTACGTGCTCGTCCGGTCGCGGCAGTAACCGAGCCAGATGAAGTCATCGGGCGCGCGGGGCCTCTCGAGGGTGCGCGCCCGATCCGAGGGGCCGCCGGAGCTGAGTGTGCGCTCCGGCGGCGTTTACCCGGCCCGGCAATGCCCGAACCGACGAGCACCGGGGTTGAACGTGCGGACGGTGTCGCGTCGGCGATCAGAGCCGCTCCGCGCCACCGCGGGCACACGCCGGACGAGCGACATCCACAGGGCGAGGTTCCGCGGGTCGTGTGCTGTTTCGGCCACTAGTTCCCGGAGAAGCCGGACGCAGTGTGCACCGGGCCTCCGCATGAGCGCCGTGAGGATTCGATTGCGTTCCTCGCGTCGTCGGCGTGCCCGACGGTGCAGTCGGCGGCGTAACGGCGTGTGATACGCCACCAGGTCCGGCAGGTAGCACAGATCCCATCCGTGCTGCGACAGGTCGATCGCGAGCAGATCCTCCTCACCGGCGAACTGCAGGAGCCTGCTGAACCCACCCACCTCGAGGTATGCGTCGCGACGCACGATCGCCGCACTCGCCAGGAAACCGAGCACCGACACGCCCGGCAGGTCCGGCAGGCGCCCCAGCGGACTGGACTCCATGCGCTCCGAGATCGGATCGTCCCGCTGTTCCGGCATCGACACCATGCGGGCGGCGATCAGTCCGACCGTGGGATGCGCATCGAAGGTGCGCTCGCCCCGTTGCAGTGCTTCAGGTCCCCACCACGAATCGTCCTCACAGAATGGGACATCCGGTTCACGGCCACGACCGCGACGATTCCCAGGATCAGGACCACGGCACCGGCGAGACCGCTGATCCACGCCCAGCCCTCGTATCCGTAACCGGCGGCGAGCACACACAGCGCGATCAGGACGACGCCGCCCATCACACCTCCGTATCCCGGCCAGCCTCGGACGTCCCGCACCGCCTCACCGGCGTGTTCGCGGGCGGTGTTCGATCCTTCGACGTGTTCGTCGGTCACGAGGTCCCTTCCTTCCGTCGGCCTTACGTCACCGGCATACCCCGGAACGGCGTGCACGAATCCCCAGCGTCGGGGTCGGCCGATCCGGCCGCGTCAGCGCGGGGCGAGGGCGCGGTCCGCGAGCGCGCCGACGACCGGTGCCAGCGCCCGCGCGTGCTCGATCGTGAGGTGGTTGTCGTCGCGGAAGACCAGGTCGTTGCCGACCACGACCGGGCAGCGGTCGGAGGTGCAGAACAGGTCGGACAGGTCGGCGTACTCGCCGCCTCCGGCGGTGGTGGCCGCGGCCTCGGCGGCGATGCCGGGCGCGCTGAGCGCCGCCGGCCGCTGCGGCGAGCAGGCGGTGGCGTCGTCGAGGTGCTCGGACAGGCACACCGGCACGACACCGCGTGGATCCGGAACCGGTCCCAGGACGAGGACTCGCGCGCCGGTCGCCCGGAGCTGCGCGACCATGGCGGTGAGGCTGCGGAGATACTCCGGGCCGTACATCGCGAAACCGAAGTCGCCGCCGTACCGGCGGGACATGCTCAGCACGATCAGTTGCGGCCGCTCGGTCTGCAGCCGCGCGACGACCTCGCCGCGCCACTGGTCGCATTCGGTGTACGCGCGACCGAGATACGGGCTGGTCAACGGCAGATCCAGGAGCGGGCAGGTGACCTTGCCCATGGTCTCCAGTCGCCAGTGCCGCTGCTCGGCGACCGACTCGAATGCCGGACTCCACATCGCCGCGTGCGAGTCTCCGACCAGGGCCGCCGTGGTCGGCGACGCGATGTCACCGGACGCGCATTCGTCCTGCCCGACCTCCAGCCACGAGCGCACGCAGCCGTTGAGGAACACCTCCGGCTTGCTCGCGGGCGCGTCGGCCAGTGGCGGGGCCAGATTCGACGGGACGGGACCCAACCCGGCCGACGCCGTTACCGCGGCCTGCACCTGGGCGGTCAGGTCCTGTACCGCGACGTCGTGCGGGTCGGCGGTGGGCGCCGCCACCTGCGTCGGTGCGGTGACCGTCAAGGCCGCGGCCTCCTGCCCGTGGCCGACCGGAACGGGGCGCACCATCAGCAGCGCCAGACAGGTCGCCACCGCGACCGCGGTCACGGCGCCGCCGAGCGCGAGGCTGCGCACCGATGAGCGGCGCAGGGACGCCGCGAATCGGACGGGGTTCTCCACCAGGTTCAGCGTGAGGATCGCGAGCCCGGCGGCCACCGCCACCGCACCGAGTCGGCCGGACAGGCCCAGCTCGTGGCCGACGAGCGCCGGCGCGAGGATCAGCAGGGGCCAGTGCCACAGGTACCAGGAGTAGGACGTCCGGCCGATCGCCCGCATCGGCCCGAGCGACAGGCCGCGGCCGACGCCCCACCGGGACGCCGCGCAGCCGGCACCGATCACCAGCGCGGTGCCGAGCACCGGCAACAGGGCGGCGGTGCCGGGATAGGGTGTCGTCTCCCCCAGCCACACACAGGCGAGGGCGATCAGGCCCAACCCGCCCCACCCGGCGACGGCCGCGGGCAACGCGGGCAGCCGACGCCACAGCGGGACGGACAGTGCCACCAGGCCGCCGACCGCCAGCTCCCAGGCCCGCGACGGCAGCGAGAAGAACGCCCACGGCGGCTGCGTGTGGGTCCAGGCCAGCGACACCGCGAACGATCCGGCGGCCACCCCCGCCAGGACCAGCAGGTACGGCAGCGCCGAGGGCTCGGTCCGGGCCCGGGAGCGTCGCCGCACCACCCAGGCGACCGCGACGATCAGCGCCGGCCACACCAGGTAGAACTGCTCCTCCACGCCGAGGGACCAGAAGTGCTGGAACGGTGACGGGGGCGTGGCGGCGGCGAGGTAGTCGGTGCCGCGCATCGCGAACCGGTAGTTGCCGACGTAGAGCGCACTGGCGATCCCGTCGCCGAGCGCGTCCCGTGCCTGCAGTGGCGGCAGGAGCAGTGCCGAACCGACCGCCGTGGCGACGAGCACGAGACCGCCGGCCGGGAGCAGGCGGCGGGCACGGGCGCCGTAGAAGCGGGCCATCCGGACGGAACCGGTGGCGGTCACGTCCCGCCACAACAGGCCGGTGATGAGGAACCCGGAGACGACGAAGAAGACGTCGACGCCGACGAATCCCCCACCGAGGCCGGGTACGCCCGCGTGGAAGAGAACCACGGCCAGGACCGCGACGGCCCGCAGGCCCTCGATGTCCGGGCGAAAGGTCGCTTCCGGCGTGGACGCCGCACCGGCGGAATCGGCGAGGCGGTCGCGGCCCGGGCGGCGCCAGCGTTCCGCGATGCCAACCGAATTCACTCGCGCCATCTTGGCAGAGGCACGACTCGCGTGGCGGGAAAACCGTGCTTCTCGGCGCGAGCGGGTTTGCGCCGGTGACGGCGTTCACTCCACGACGAGGGATCCGCGCATCGTCGGGTGGTACGTGCAGTGGAACCGATACGTTCCCGGCGTCATCGGCGCGGTGAAGGTGGCGGTCGATCGGCCGCCGACGTCCTCGTCGAACTCCCCCGCGTCGTCCGATGTCACCGAATGCCTGACCTCGTCGCCGTTGCCGACCGTCACCTCGACGCCGGGTCGCACGGCGAGTGTCGTCGGGACGTACGAGTGGTCCTCGATGGAGACGACCAGCGCAGCGGCATCCGTCGGCCTCCCCGTATCCGGGGCCTTGTCACCGGCGGGTGTGTCGCATCCGGTACCCACCGCCACAGCCACCACAGCGGCGGCCGCGCAGGTCGCGGCGCTCATCCTTCTCACGTTGTCCTCCTGAGCGAGTGGGTGCCCAGCCGAACGACACGCCACACACCGGCCTCGCGGTGGCGAGCGGGTGGGAGTGGTTCGATCGAGCGGAGTGAGTGTCATCGGAGTCGGATTCACATCGAGGTTTGCCATATCCCCCAGGTGGGTATCCGACACTCGCGAACGTGGGCCGCATCGGTGCCGCGCCGCAGAGGAGGTCGCGATGAGTCTCGACAGGACGTCCGCCGGCACCGAGTCGGGTGGGGTCGAGCAGGGCCGCGCACCCGCCGAGCCGCCGGTGGATGCCGAGAGTGGAATCGTGATCGTCTGGCCGGACCCCAGCCCGTTGGACTCCTGGTGGGAGACCGTGCTGAAGCGGCCGACATCGTGATCCGGTGACCCGTGACCCGCCGCGGGCGCCCACGCGGATCCGACGACAGCTGGCCGCACCTGCTGCTGCTCGGCGGAGCAGTCATCCTGTTCTTCGTGCTGGGCCTGGTGCTGATCGCGCTCGTCAACGAGATGCTCTGAGAAGGTTCTCCGACCGAGCTCGGCGCCGGCCCGGGTACCGGTCCCCGGTGCTAGTCTGCCTGCGCCGCCGCGTCGTCCGATCGATCGGTGCGGACGATCATGAGCGGGCACTCCGCGGTGTGCAGCAGTTCCATGCTGGTCGAACCCATCAGCATGCCCGCGAATCCGCCGCGACCGTGGCTGCCGACCACCAGAAGCTCCGCATCGACCGCCACATCCCGAAGTGCTTTCGCCGGATGTCCCCGGGTCACGGTCCGCGTCACGGGCGTTTCCGGGTACCGCTCGGGCCAGCCGGCAAGGCTCTCGGCGAGTGTCGCCTGTTCGGCCACCTCGACCTCGTCCCACGGCAGATCGAGGTGACGGTCGAAGGCCGTGGACAGCGCGAACTGGGACCAGGTGTGGACCGCGACGAGGCCGGTCGCGCGCAGTGACGCCTCCTCGAACGCCGTCGCCAGCGCAGGTCTGCTGTTCTCGCTGCCGTCCACTCCGACCACGACGGTGCCGGTGCCGGACGTCTGCCCGGCGTGGCCGCGGATGACGACCACCGGCCCGTGGGCGTGGGTGGCGAGGGCGACGGCGACCGACCCGGCGAGCGCCGTGGTGATCTGACTCAGTCCGCGGTTGCCGACGACGACCATCCGGGCAGACTTGGACGCCTCGAGCAGGGCGGGTCGTTCAGGTCCGTCGAGAACGCACGTGACGACGTCGGTGACGGACGTCGAGGTGTCCGTGGTGCGGGCGATCGCGGCGGCCTCGTCGAGGTTGGCGCGGACCACGCGGTCCCGGTCGGTGAAATAGCTCGGCGGCAGGCGGATTCCGTTCCCGGTCGCGGTGACGGCGCCGAGCGCGGAGACGATGTGCAGCGGGCATCCGTGGAGTTGGGCCTCGCGGGCGGCCCAGCTGACGGCGGCGAAGGAAGTGGTGGATCCGTCGACGCCGACCACGACCGGCGCACTCGTCCCGACAGCGTCCACGGTGAGACCTCCACGACCTCGAACGTTCCCATCGTGGACCGGCCCCGCGGAATCGGGGTAGGGCCGAAGGTCCCCAACTCGTGATGCGCGGGCGTCGGCGAGACCCAGGGGTGATCTCCGGTCACCGCCCGCGAGGTTTGCCCACGCCCGGGCCGGGTATGCCACGAAGCGAACTCGAGCCCGGGAGTGTGGTGTCGATGCGGTCGATGTGGAAGGGAACCATCGCGTTCGGGCTGGTCGCCGTCCGGTGCGGCTGTACGCGGCAACCGAGAACCAGAACCTGGCGTTCCACCAGGTCCACGTCGAGGACGGCAGCCGTGTGCGGCATCGAAGGTTCTGTGCGGCCGAGGACAAGGAGATTCCCTTCGACGAGATCGGGAAGGGCTACGAGACGGCGGACGGACAGGTCGTCGTGCTGACCGACGAGGATCTCGCGGATCTGCCCCTGCCGAGCGCGCACACCATCGAGGTTCTCGCGTTCGTTCCCATCGAATCGGTGGATCCGATCTACTTCGACAGGAGCTACTTCCTCGAGCCGGAGAAGTCGGCCGTGAAGCCGTTCGTGATGCTCCGCGACGCGATGAACAAGTCGGGCCAGGTGGCCGTGACGAAGATCGCGATCCGCCAGCGCGAGTCGCTCGCCCTGCTGCGCGTCCATCGTGACGTGATCATGGTCGACACCATGCTCTGGCCGGACGAGGTGAGGTCCCCCGAGTTCGACTTCCTCGCCGCCGATCCTCCGCAGGTGTAGGTGAGTGTGAAGGAGATGAAGATGGCCGCCCAGCTCATCGACGCGCTGTCCGAGCCGGTGTTCGACCCGGGTGAATACCACGACGATTACCGGAAGGCACTGAAGGAACTGGTGGAGGCGAAGATCGAGGGGCACGAGACGGTCGAGCCACCGGCGGCGACCCAGGCCCCTGACGCGGATGTCACCAGCCTCCTCGAGGCACTGTCGAGCAGCATCGAGGCGTCCCGGTCGTCGGGCGGGAGCAAGCGGACCACCGGCAAGCGCACCACCGAGGAGAAGAGTTCGAGCAGGGCGACGAGTTCCGGCGAGGAGAAGGCCTCGAGCCCGAAGAGGCGCACCACGAAGTCCTCGTCCCGAACGGGAGGAACCGGCGGCCGTCGCCGCGCCCGTTCGCAGGGGTGAGGCCTCCCCCGGGTTTGCCACACGGGCCGACCGGGTACCAGCAGGACCGAAGGCGTGCGGATCGGTCCGCCCTCGCAGGCGCCCGCTTCGCCACCCGGTTCGGAACATCGGTACCCGATGGACACGTGTGGAGGTGCTCGAAATGGCGGAACGCTCGTCGCGTCGGGAGGAGCCCCGGAACGGGGACCCCAAGGACGGCCAACTCGACTCGGCACGGGTGGACCGGTCCACCGGCCACCTCACCACGCAGCAGGGCGTGCCCGTCGCGCACACCGACGACTCCCTGACGGTCGGTGAGCGCGGCCCGACGCTGCTGGAGGACTTCCACTTCCGGGAGAAGCTCACCCATTTCGACCACGAGCGGATCCCCGAGCGCGTGGTGCATGCCCGCGGCGCAGGCGCGTACGGCGTGTTCGCACCCTACGACGACCGGCTGTCCGCCTACACCTCCGCCGGGTTCCTGACCCGGTCGGACGTGGAAACACCTGTGTTCGTGCGCTTCTCGACTGTGGTTGGGTCGCGGGGATCCGCAGACACGGTGCGTGACGTGCGCGGATTCGCCACCAAGTTCTACACCGCGCAGGGCAACTACGACCTCGTCGGGAACAACTTTCCTGTGTTCTTCCTCCAGGACGGCATCAAGTTCCCGGACCTGATCCACGCGGTCAAACCCGAGCCCGACAACGAGATCCCCCAGGCGCAGTCGGCGCACGACACGTTCTGGGACTTCGTTGCCCTGCAGCCGGAGACCCTGCACACGGTGATGTGGTTGATGTCGGACCGGGCACTGCCGCGCAGCTACCGGATGATGCAGGGCTTCGGGGTCCACACCTTCCGGCTGGTCGACCACGACGGGCGGGGCACGTTCGTGAAGTTCCACTGGCGTCCCCTGCTCGGGGTGCACTCGCTGCTGTGGGAGGAGTGCCAGCAGATCGCAGGCAAGGATCCCGACTTCAACCGGCGTGACCTGTGGGAGTCCATCGAATCCGGCAGTTTCCCCGAGTGGGAGCTCGGTGTGCAGCTTGTGCCCGAATCCGACGAGAACGCCTTCGCATTCGACCTCCTCGACGCGACGAAACTGATTCCGGAGGAGGCGGTGCCGGTGCTCCCGGTGGGCCGGATGGTGCTCGACCGCAACCCGGACAACTTCTTCGCCGAGACCGAGCAGGTCGCCTTCCACACCGCGAACGTGGTTCCCGGCATCGACTTCACCGACGATCCGCTGTTGCAGGCACGGAACTTCAGCTACCTCGACACCCAGCTCATCCGGCTCGGCGGCCCCAACTTCGCCCAGCTGCCGGTCAACCGGCCACTCGCGGACGTCCGGACGAACCAGCAGGACGGATACGGTCAGCACCGGATCCCCCAGGGCCGGACCGCGTACACGGAGAACACGCTCGGCGGCGGATGCCCCGCGCTCGCCCGCGAGGACGGATACCGGCATCGCGCCGAGCTGGTGGAAGGGGCGAAGGTTCGGATCCGCGCGGACGGCTTCCACGATCACTACAGCCAGGCCCGGATGTTCTGGAACAGCATGTCCGAGGTCGAACGCAGGCACATCGTGGCCGCGTTCGGGTTCGAGCTGGGCAAGGTGCGATCGGTGGACGTGCGAGGCCGGGTGCTCGCACAACTGAACCTCCTCTCGCACACCCTGGCGTCCGAGGTCGCGCCCCTTGTCGGCATGGCCCCGCCATCACACGACCTGATGATCGGTGACGGCGCCGCCTCGCCCGCGCTGTCCCAGACCGGTCAGGCGCCAGCCGGGATCGCAACCCGCAAGATCGCGGTGCTGGTGGCCGACGGCGTCGACGTCGTCGGAGTGCAGCGCCTGCAGGAGACGCTCGAGGGGCTGGGGGCGGTGATCGAACTTCTCGGCCCGACGGAGGGCGCGATGCTCGGCGGCTCCGGTGGCTCCCTCACCGCGGATCGGGCGATCAACACGATGGGGTCAGTGCTCTACGACGCGGTGGTGGTCCCGTGCGGGCCGTCGAGCAACGCGACCTTGGCCGCGGACGGGGCCGCCGTGCACTTCGTCACCGAGGCATACAAGCACGCCAAACCGATCGCCGCGTTCGGAGTGGGTCTGGATCTGTTGCGGGCGGCGGGGATTCGCGAGGAGCTGGCCGATCGGGCCGACGTGGTCGTCTCGCACGGCGTGATCTCCTCGGCCGCGGCGTCCGATGCGCTGCCGAGCGCGCTGTTCGCCGAGTTCGCCGACGCGGTCTCCCGGCACAGGTGCTGGGATCGCGACACCGACCCGGTGCCGGCGTGACGAACTCGGACCGCCAGGGCGTTTCGGCCGGCCCGTGTGCGGGCACAGGCCATCCATGACCGAACCACGACGTGAACCAGCCGACAACATCGAGGAAGAAGAGCGAGCCGCCTCGGGTGCGGAGTCCCTGGACGAGGACCGCCTGGGTGCCGATCCTATCGACGTGGGATACGACGCGCCCGACCACTGGGCGGAGGCCGACCGCTTCGGCACCACCGAGGCGGAGTCCCGCCGCGGCGAGTCGCTCGACGAGCGCTTGCGTGAGGAGGAGCCCGACGTCGACTCCGCGGCCGAGCACCCCGATGTCGACGGGGACCGCCCGGAGCCGTGACCCGGCGGCGTCACTGGACGGCCGTGTCACTGGACGACGAGGGTCCCCACCATCTCAGGGTGGTACTTGCAGTGGAACCGGTATGTGCCGGGGGTTGTCGGCGCGCGGAAGGTCGCGGCGGCGTTCCCGTCGACGTCCTCGTCGAACGCGCCCGCCGTGTCCGATGTCACGGAGTGTTCGGCGCCGTCGCGGTTGTCGATCGTCACCTCCGACCCCGCCCGCACCGTCGCCGGAGTCGAGAAGGCGAAATTTTGAACGGTGACCACCGCCTGCCCGGCGGGACTGTCCGGGATCTCGTCGACGGTGTCCTGTGCCTCGGCGGTGTCGTTGTCACCGTGTGGTCCGGGCAAGGAGGTCTGCGGCGCCTCCGGCGTGGTCGGTTCGTTGTCGCCGCATCCCGCCATGGTGAACAGGACCAGTGCGGCGCCTACCACGGTCGCGCCCGCGGTTCGATTCATCTCGTGCTCCTGACCGTCGGTGTTCGCGCGTGATACCCGGTACGGCGCGAGCCGAAACCGTGGTCGGGACGGGCCCGGTCAGCCGGTCAGAGCGTCCGGTCCTGCACCCGACGCCCCGGAGGGTCACACGTCGAGGACGGGGTTTCCCGGACCCGCCCGGCGGGTATGCGGTCACCGATGAGTGAACCGCGCCGTTCGACCGCCGACAGTCCTCCGCGGATCTGTGTCTTCGCGCCCGATCCGGTGCTGACGATCACGCTCGAGGACCTGCCGGACGGGAGCAATGAGCTGCACGTGCACGCCGGTGGTCAGGGGTTCTGGATGGCGCGCATGGCCCGCATCCCCGGCGCGCGGGTGAGCCTGTGCGGCGCCTTCGGTGGTGAGACGGGCTCGGTGCTGCACGACCTGATCGCTCGGGACGGGCTCGACGTGCACTCTGTGCGGGCACGTGGACCGAACGGCGCCTACATTCACGACCGGCGCGGTGAGGACGGCGAGCGGCGGACGATCGCGGACATCGAACCCATGGCGTTGAGTCGGCACGAGGCCGACGACCTGTTCGGCATCGCGCTCGGCGCGGCCATGTCGGTCGATGTGATGGTGCTCGGGGGAACGCGGAGCGGCGGCGTCGTACCCACCGATGTGTACTCCCGGCTGACCGCCGACCTGTCCGGATTGGGAATCGCCGTGGTCGCCGACCTGTCCGGGGACACCATGGCCGCCGCCGCGTCCGCAGGGCCGACGGTGCTCAAGGTCAGCCACGAGGATCTCCTCGGCAGCGGGCACGTGGACTCGGCAGCCGAGTCACATCTGGCTGAGGCCATGACCTCACTGGCCGAGGAGGGCACGGGCACGATCGTGGTGTCCCGGGCGGCGGAGCCGGCTCTGGTCCTGTCCGGCGGGGAGTTCTCGGAGGTCGTCTCACCGCCCCTGCGCGTCACCGACCCGGCCGGTGCCGGGGACTCCATGACGGCGGGAATCGCGGTCGGGCTGGCCCGCGGCGACCCGATCGAGGGAGCACTCAAACTCGGTGCCGCCGCCGGTGCCGCGAACGTCACGCGCCACGGCCTGGCCATGGGACAGCGCGCCGTGGTGGCCAGGCTCGCGGACGCGGTCGTCGTTCGGCGCTGTACCGGAGACCCGGGCCGATGAGGGCGCTGGTGGTCAACGACGACGGGGTGGACTCCGCCGGCATCGGTGTGCTCGCCCGGGTGGCGAGGGACGCCGGGCTCGAGGTGGTGGTGGCGGCACCCTCCTCGGACAGCAGCGGTTCGAGTGCCGCACTGACGCGCCTCGAGGAGCACGGTCGGCTGGTGGTCGATCACCGCGAGTACCCCGATCTTCCCGGTGTCGAGGTCATGGTGGTCGAATCCTCCCCCGCGATGATCGTGTTCCTCTCCGCCTCTGGCGCATTCGGTGCCAGACCGGACCTGGTGCTGTCCGGGATCAATCACGGGCCGAACACCGGGCAGGCCGTCCTGCACTCGGGGACCGTTTGCGCCGCCTTCACCGCCGCCAACCAGGGCGTGCTCGCGGCAGCGCTGTCGATGAACGCCGCCGTGCCGGAGCACTGGGCGACCGCCGAAGCGGTGGCCCGCTCGGCGATCGACTGGCTGATCGCGAGCGGGGTGAACGGCACGGTCCTGAACATCAACATCCCGGATGTGCCCCCCGCGTCCTGTCGGGGGATTCGGTACGCCTCGCTCGCCGCGTTCGGCGCCGTGCAGGCGGTGATGGAGGAAACCTCCAGCTCGCGCCTGGCGGTCACGTTCACCGGTGTGCGCGCGAGCGAATTCGAAAGCACGGATGCCGGTCTGCTGCGACAGGGCTGGGCGACCGCGACGGTCCTCCGGGCGCCCGCCGAGGCGCCGGACGTCGACGTGGACGGGCTCGCGCCGCGATGAACGCGGCGGGACGGCAGCACGACGGGCCGACTTTCTGCGCGCGTTTGATACTCCGCCCCGCGGGGCACCCCCCACCCGAGTGAGGTGTGCCATGAGGATCGTTCTGCTCGTCGCGGTGATCTGGCTGGTCATCGGCGCGGTCGCCGCCTATCAACGGGGGTACTTCGAAAGCGCACCCGGCGACTGTGCCGGCGCGGGCACGACCGCGGTGACGGTGGTCGCGGGACCGTTGAACTACGTCGGTGTCAATCCGAAGGTCACCGACTGCGAACTCCCCCAACCGAGTACGTGATCATGCGAGGGTCTCCGGTCGACCACGCCGCGGCGGACGACGGCTGGGACCGTGCCGCGCGGCACGAGACGCCCACCGAACGCCTCGACCGGAACTGGGCCAGCCTGCTGCAGGAGCTCCGCGTCACCCAGACCGGCGTCCAGTTGCTGACCGGGTTCCTCCTGATCCTGCCGTTCCAGCCCAAGTTCGACACACTCTCCGAGGTGGAGCGCGGGGTGTATCTGGTGGCGGTGCTCTCGGCGGTGGCGTCGACCGTGCTGCTCGTCGCGCCGGTCGGGATGCACCGCATCCTGTTCCGCAGGCACCGCCTGGAGACCCTCGTCGCCACCGCACACGGATGTGCGATCGCCGGTGGCGCCCTGCTCGGCCTCGCGTTGTCCTGCGTCGTCGTCCTCACCGTCGGTGTGGTCGCCGGGATCGAATTCGGGATCCTGGCCGGGGCCCTCGCGGCGATCATGTTCGCGTTCTTCTGGCTGGTGTGGCCGTGGCTGCTCCGCCGTGATCCCCCGACCCGTGATCCTGCGAACGGGTGAGTGCACCGGCAGCGCCACGGTTTCGCCGGACCGGGCCGTGGGTATCCGACATGGACGCCGACGGAAGGAGGAGACGATGCCCAGGAAGGGTTCCGATCCGCATCTCAAGGACCAGGAGATGTACGAGGAGCTCCGCAAGCAGGGCGACTCGAAGGAGAAAGCGGCGCGCATCTCGAACGCCGCCGCCAACCGGGGACGCAGCAGCGTGGGTCGCAAGGGCGGACACGGCGACTCCTACGAGGACCGCACGGTTCCCGAACTGCGCGACCGCGCAAAGGAAATCGGCCTCACCGGCTACTCGAAGATGAACAAGGGGGAACTCGTCGATGCGCTCCGCAACCACTGATCTGTCACAGCCCGACACCTTCGGCGTTCGAGAGGTGCTGGCGATCCCGGAGTCGTTGACAGGCCTCGATCAGGTCGGCGATCCACTGCACGCTCGCCTCCAGCAGGTCTTCGGCGGCAGGGTCGGAGCGGCCCTCCGCGGTTCCTGGCTCGGGCACCCGGTGCACCCGATCGTGGTGACCGTTCCGATCGGCGCGTGGACGGCCGCGGTCCTGCTAGAAACCTTCCTCCGTGATCATCGCGCGGCCCGCAGGCTGATCGGCCTCGGACTGATCGCCGTGCCGTTCGCCGCCCTGACGGGCTGGGCGGACTGGTCCACCCGCGACGCCACGGAACGGCGCGCCGGGCTGGTGCATGCGGCAGGAGTCAACCTCGCCGCACTGGCGATGGTGTCGTCCTACCGGCAGCGCAGGAACGGACCGACCGCGCGTGCCGAGGCGACCAGCCTCGCTGCCGTCCTGATCGTCGGCGCCGGCGGCGCGCTCGGCGGCCACATTGCGTTCGGTCGTACGCCCGGGAACCCTGCCGACCGCTGAACCCGCCCGGTTTCGTCGCGCGAGCTCCGGCGCGGATCGGTGTTTCCTGCGCGGCGTACCGGGCATCCTCCGCTCGTGAGCACCGAAACCGCCCCGTCCCCGCCTCGGCCGGACGATCCGGCGCGCCCCTCCTTCGGGGTGGAGGAGGAATTCCTGCTGGTCGACTCCGAGACCGGGCAACCGAGTCTGTGCAACGACGCGGTGGTGGCCGCGGCCGAGCGGTCGGGGCTGGACCTGCAGCTGGAGCTGTCCCAGTGTCAGGTGGAGACCAACTCGCCGGTCTGCTGGGACACCGGCACCCTCCGTGACCACCTCCTCTCCTCCCGTTCCCAGGTTGCCGCGGCGGCCCATTCGGAGGGCTGTCGACTGGTGGCAGCGGGAACACCGATACTCGGGCCGTGGCGCATCCCGATCAGCGATGCCGAGCGCTACCAGCGGATGGCCGACCGCTTCGGGGTCCTCACGATCGAGCAGGCGGTCTGTGGCTGCCATGTGCACGTGGACGTCCCCGATCGCGAACTCGCCGTCCAGGTCTGCAATCACGTGCGCCCATGGCTGCCGACGCTGCTGGCGCTCGGTGCCAACAGTGCATTGCACCGCGGCGCCGACAGCGGGTACTCGAGCTGGCGGTCCGTCGTGTGGTCCCGGTGGCCGACGTCCGGGCCGCCGCCGTTGTTCCGATCGGCGGAGCACTACGACCGGATGGTCGACACCCTCGTCGATTCCGGTCTGCTGATGGACGAGCGGATGGTCTATTGGGACATCCGGCCGTCCTGTCACCTGCCGACCGTGGAGATACGGATCGCGGACGTGCAGCCGACCGTGGACGAGGCGATTCTGCTGGCGACGTTGATCCGGGCGCTGGTTGCGACGTCCACACGGGTTGTCGCGGCCGGTGCGGCGGCACCCGACGTCGACCTCGAAACGCTTCGTGCGGCAACGTGGATCGCCGCTCGCGATGGCCTGGCGGGTCGGGCGATCGACCCGCGAACCGCGACGCCCTCCGCGCCGCTGCCGATGATTGATGCGCTGATCGCGCATGTCCGGGACTCTCTCGACGAGTTCGGTGAGTATCCCCGCATCGACCGCCTGGTGCGCCGGCAGCTGGCCACCGGTAACGGTGCGCAGTGGCAACGCCGCACCTGGCACGAGTGCGGCACGCTCGAGGCGGTGGTGGAACGGTCCGCGCAGCGGACGCTGCAGGGCGCCCCCCACCTCGATTGACACGAGCGGGTTTGGAACCGCGTCGCACCTGGGTACCCGGACAGTGGGCCGCACGGTCGTCGAGAGAACCCGAAGTGGCCGCCCGTCGCGTATTCGCGGCGGATCCGAACCCCGAAGGAGAACTCATGGGTGCCGTCGACAAGGCGAAGAACAAGACCGAAGAGCTGGCCGGGAAGGCCAAGGAGAAGCTGGGCCAGGCCACCGGAGACAAGGACACCGAAGCCGAGGGCCACGCCGACCAGGCCAAGGGCAACCTGAAGCAAGCAGGTGAGAAGGTCAAGGACGCCGGAGGCAAGGTCAAGGACGCCTTCAAGGACTGATCTCCCGGTTCCCGCCGCCACCCACCCAATTGGTCGGGTGGCGGCGGGCAGCTGTGGGTGCACGACTGCCCGCACGCCGGGAAATGTTCTGGTAGAAAGGGACGCGGTTGAGCCAACAGCCACATCGCGTACAACGATGTCAGGGGCCCGCTGTGCTTCACCTCCTCCTTTCCCCTTCCGGTCCGACCAACGGTTCGACCACGAGACGGCAGGCATCGGCGAACGGTGCGTCCGTGGTCCGCGTGGCCGGTGACGTCGACGCCGCCACGATCGACGGCTTCACCATTCGTCTCAACGACGGCCTGACTGCAGCTCGCCGCGCGCTGATCGTCGACCTCTCGCGCATCCGATTTCTGTCCATCACAGCCTGTTTCATCCTCGGCGACGCCCAGTGGCGGGCCGGATACGACGGCGTGGAAGTTGTCTTGGTGGCACCGGATCGACAGGTACGGCGTGCGCTGGCGGCGACCGGCATACTCCAGCGGTTCCGTATCTTCGACACGGTCGACCGCGCGTGTGGCGCGACCGCTGTCGGCGCGGCCGGCTCCGCCCTGTGTCTGTAGGCGACGACGAGTTCGGGCAACCGGTGGAGTTGTGCGTGCCCGCCGACGCGGAACAGGCGAAGGGGATTCGCGAGGTCGCGAGCGTGCTCGGGGAACAGCACGAATTCGACGAGGACGCGATCGCCGAGCTGCAGATGGCGGTCGACGAAGCCTGTACCCGACTGATCCGTGCCGCGGTGCCGGGGACCTCGTTGGTCTGTCGATTCGGCGCGACGCGCCGTCGGCTGCGTTTCACTGCCACAGCGATAGTTGGGTCGCCCGAGGAAAGCAGGTGGTCTGAACGAGGCTACGGCTGGCATGTCCTGCAGAACATGGTCGAGGGGCTGTCGATCCGACGCGGACGCGACACGGAAGCGCGACATCTGCTTGTCGTGGAGTTTGCGAAGCAGGTGGAAAGCCTCTCGGGCAGGTGCCAGACTTGTTAGGTGACGACGGCTGACGACGGCTTCCGCGAAGTTCTGATGTCCGGTCGGCTCGAGAGGGTCGGCAGTTTCCGCTTCCTGTTCGACGGCGAACGCTGGGAGTGGTCGGACGCGGTGGCCCGGATGCACGGCTACGAACCCGGCGAGGTCACCCCCACGACGGAGTTGCTGCTCGAACACAAGCATCCGGACGACCGCGACGGCGTCGCCGGCCTGCTGCAGCGGGTCCTGCACGACGGCGAGCCGTTCAGCAGCCGACACCGGATCGTCGACACCGCAGGACACGTCCGCCACGTGGTGGTGGTCGGGCACCGCATCATGGAGGGCGACCGACCGATCGGCACCGCCGGGTTCTACGTCGACGTCACCAGTTCAGTTCAGGCCGACACCCACCGGACCATCACCGAGACGCTGCCCGGGCTCGTCAAATCCCGCGCCGTCATCGAACAGGCCAAGGGCGCGCTGATGGTGGTCTACGGCATCGACGCCGACCGCGCCTTCGACGTGCTGACCTGGCGCTCCCAGGAATCGAACGTCAAACTGCGGGTGATCGCCGAGCAACTCGTCGCCGCACTCCCCGAGGCGGTGGACCTGCCCGCGGGACTTCGCGGCCGGTTCGACCACCTCCTGCTCACCACCGGCAGTTAGACGTCTGACAAATGCCTGACCCAGGCGATGAAGGCATTCAGCATCACCGCCGCGCGGTGAAAGATCGCGAGTTTGTCGTACCGCGTAGGCAACCCACGCCACTCCTTCATGTGGCAGAACCGGCGCTCGACCACATTGCGGCCGCGATAATCGACCGCATCGAAGACCGGGGGCCTGCCACCGCCGCGAACCTGCCGGTGAGGGCAGAGTGCGGGTTCTGGTGGTGCGGCCGGGATCAGTGCGTCGGCGGCGAGACGATCCGAACCGACCGCGGCGGGCCGGCGACTGTGAGGCCGCACCGTCGAGCAACTGCGGTGAGCGGCTCGGGGTTCGGGTCGGTCGGCCAGGTCGCGGCCTCGCCCGCCTCGTTGAACAGGCCGACCGCGTTCGGGTTCGGCCCGGTGGTGAACCGGGTCTGGTACCGCAGCCCGTCGAAGCTGACGGCGGCGAACGCTGCGGCCCACTCCTGCGGCACCGCGTACGGGGTCATCGATGCCAGTTCTCGGGTGAGGCCGAAGTCGGCGGCCCTGTCTGCGCAGGTGTCGGCCAGGTTGTGCGCGTGCGGCACGGCCAGGGTCGACAGCTGACGGTCTGAGGCGAACTCCTCGGTGATGACCCCGGTGGTCGCCAGTGCCTCCCCGACGGTCTCCCGGATCGCGGTGAGCTCGTCGAACGCGAGGTAGCAGGTACCCCGCGGCGGCGTCAGGTCGAACCGGCCGCCGCCGGAGGAGGAGAACCACCAGGGGCCGTTCGCGGCGCGGTGCCCGCGGACGAGCGGCTGCGCTGCGGTGAGCTCGCAGCCGGGGAACTGCTGCAGCGGCAGGGCCGGGGGACGGAGGGCGACAGAGTCCCGGGTCACGCGGCCCACCGCGCCGCGTCGGCGCGGGCCAACTCCAGGGCCGTGTCGATCGGGTGGCCGTCGGTGACCCAGTCGACGGCGCTGCGGTCACCGAGCCCGGGCTGCGGGCTGCGCAACCACACCGCGCAGGTCCACGGGTCGGCGGCGGCGCGGAGCAACTTCCACAGGGTGATCAGGTGCGGGTGCGCCGTCCCCTCGGCGGTGAACTGCCAGGTGGGGTAGACCCACTGGCCGTCGGCGAGCCGGCAGGCGATCACCGTGCCGGCGGCCACGGCCTTGTTGACGGCCTGTCGGCTCACGTCCCACCACCGGGTGAGGCCGCCGGTGTCGTAGAACGGGCCGACCAGCTGGTCGTAGACGTGGGTGGTGGGCAGCGCGGCGGCCATGGCCGCGGCAATGGCCTCGACGTCGCCGAAGGCCTCGGCGGGGACGCCGGCCGCGCGGGCGTCGGCGAACGTCTCGTGGACGCGGCGGGTGAGAAGGTCCAGGAGCTCACGTTCCTGCTCGACCAGGGTGGGGGTGTTCATGGAAATCCTCCTGGGGGTCAACCTCGTCAACCTCAGTGTTCTCGGTTGCGTCAACCGTGTCAACCAGCCCGTCGGGCCGGTTGTTCCCGGCCATCCGTGCCCCCGCAACGAAACAGGGGACCTGGGTTTTGGCTACTCGGCCTGCCCTACCTTGCCTACCCACCCCAGCTGGTGAAGGTAGCCCAGCTACAGAAGGTGGGTTGGGTACCCAAGTTTCAACCCTGGCGGTCCTGGACGCTGCGAGGCGCTGCAGGAGACTCGACCTCTTCGGTCAGGCCCGACCGATAGTTTTGGGCTTCGCCATGGGTCTATCTGTGCACGAGCGGCTTACGGGCCAGTTCACTGGCCGGACCGTGCAGACAATGACCGGGAGGAGACCCTAATGGCAGACGTGATGAGAACGATCGACGCTGGCGGCATCACATTCGGGGTGGAGCACTTCGGGGACGCGACGGCGCCGCTGGTTCTCCTGGTGGGCGGAACCACCATGCTCTCGTGGCCGAGCGCCCTGTGCGCTGCTCTCGCCCACGGCGGGCGCCACGTCGTGCGGTATGACCTGCGCGATTCGGGGGCATCGACCACCGTCGATCCCGAGTCGCCGGCCTACACGCTGCGCGATCTGGCATCGGACGCCGCATCGCTCGCCCACGAGCTTGACTCCAGGCCGGCGCACCTGGCGGGCATTGGTGTCGGCGGGATGGTCGCCCAGGTCGCCGCGCTTGACCATGCGGAGGCGTTCAGCGCGCTCACGCTCGTCGGAACAAGGCCCGTCGCTCCAGGTCCGGTCGACGACGACCTGCCTGACCATGACGGGCCGACCATGGCCAGGGCGTTCGCGCGTCCAAAGCCGGACTGGTCCGACCGCGCCAGCGTGGCGGAGTTCGCCGCCGCCGGCGCCGAGATCCTTGGCAATGACCCCGCCGCCGCGCGCGTGACCGCCGAACGAATCTGGGACCGCACGCCGGGCACCGACCCCGCGATCCAGATGGCCAATCAGCTGGGAATGGTGTTCTCCAAGCTCGACTGCGAGCCGCGCTGGCGAGAACGTCTGCCCGAACTCGCGATGCCGGCACTCGTGGTGCACGGCAGGCGCAACCCGTTCTTTCCTGTCGGTAATGGCGAGGCGTGCGCGCGGGAGATCCCCGAGGCCCGGCTACTCGTGATAGAGAATGCAGCGACCGCGATCCCCGATGCGGCCACCGGCGAGGTGGCGGCGGCGATGCTTTCGCTGAGACGGTAACCACGGGGCGGGGTGTCCCGCTGCCATCACTCGTCGGCCAGGAGCGGTCCCAGTGGCCCGAGGTCGATGTTCAGGTCGTCGGCGGTCAACCCGAAATGATCCCGTAGTTCCGCCATTCTCTCCTCGAGCAGCATGAGGGTGGTGCCGATCCGTTCGATCTGCGCCTCGCTGAGATCACCGACCTCTACCCGGCGGATGGCCTGGCGTTCCATCAGTTGCCGCAGGAGTTCGACGATCGTGAGCACCAGGCTGACCAGACCCTTCTCCACCGACTCGGGATCGGCGTCGATGCGACGTGGAAGTCCCCGGCGGTCGCGATCCGGTCGCTGCTCAGTCATCGTCGGGGGCCGGCAGGAGTGCACTCACCGAGGAAACGAGCGTGCGGAGGGAGATCTGCACCATGTCGATGTCGGCGAGCGACAGGGTGATCTCCCCGGAGATCACGACACCGCCCGCGAGCACGCGGTCGAGGAGATCGACGAGGGCGATGCGGCGGTACTCGTCCGTCGGCAGCGGCTCGTTCGGCAACGGTTCGTTCATGGGGCCGCCCGGTCGTTGCCGGTGAACGAGTACGGGGGCCACGGCCCCGTGAGTTCGACTGTGACGCCGGGGTGTTCGGCGTCGAGTTCCGCGACCAGTGCGGCGAACTCGTCGGTGCGGGCGGTGTCCACCAGATAGGTGCCGTTGTGGATCATCCACGCGTGTCGGCCGGTGAGGACCGGGTCGGTGATCCGCTGTCTGCGCCCGTGGACCGCGACGCGGCAGAGCCGATCGTGGATGTCGCTCGCGTGAGCGGCGGCACGCTTCTCGACGTCGGCCTGTGCGGCGAGTTCGGCTCGTCGCCGCAGCAGGTAGGCGGTTCCGGTTCCGGCCGCTCGTTGTTCGCGTTCCTCGTCTGTTGCCGATGCCGCCATCGCCTTGCGGTCACCGTAGGCCTTGACTCCCCATTCGCTGCGATCCGTCACCATGCGCAGCACGGCGGCGAATTCGTCGCTCCGCTCCGCGAGCAGATCGGTGATCGGCTCGTCGCCGTGGTACAGCGTCGCCAGCCGCAGCGGCACCGTCGGACCGCAGTGCAGGAGCGCCGCCACCACCGCATCGTGTGCCCTTGCCGTGCGCGCCAGCCAGTCCAGATCGTCGAGGTTGCGTTGCAACGCGGCTTCCCCGAACTCGTCGAGATCGACCGAACCGACCGCGGCGACCAGACCGCCGGCCCGCACGGTCCGGACCTGTTCGCCGCCGACTCCTTTCACGCCGGCGAGGCCCGACGTGTCGACACCGTCCAGGGTGATGCCGTACAGCCACACTCCGT
This sequence comes from Rhodococcus sp. NPDC003348, assembly GCF_053589375.1. Lineage (NCBI taxonomy): Bacteria > Bacillati > Actinomycetota > Actinomycetes > Mycobacteriales > Nocardiaceae > Rhodococcus > Rhodococcus sp. NPDC003348. The sequence continues at coordinate 18,595 of NZ_JBSFRT010000010.1, read as the reverse complement.
CAGTCATCGGGTGTCGACCGCGATTCGACTTCCGGCTGCCTGCCGTCCCCGATCGCCGAGCGCACCGAGTGGTCCGACTCGAGTTCGGCAACCCGCTCCTTCAACTTCCGATTCTCGAGTTCGAGGTCGCTGCTTCGGCCGGTGAGCCACGGGTCGTGCTCCCACCAGTCGATGCCAACCTCCTTCGCGGTTTCGAGCGAGGCGATGACCAACCGCAGTTTGATGGTGAGCAGTTCGATGTCGAGCAGGTTGACCTGGATGTCTCCGGCGATCACCAGCCCCTTGTCGAGTACCCGTTCGAGGATGTCGCCGAGATTGGTGGAGTGAGGTCCCCCGGCGGACTGAGGCAGATTCGCGTTTCCGGGCCCGACAACGGTCATGGGAGTCCACTCCGATCGTCGCTCACCCCGCGGGTGTACCGGCGGGTCCGCTTGTACGACAGCAGTTCGCCATCCAGGTCGAGCACCACTTCGTAGGTCGCGAGCAGGTCCGTGGACGAGGGCACGCGCCGGTCCTCGACCACCTCCACCTCGACCGTCCAGCCGTCGTCCGACGGAAACACCGCCGTCGCGCCGAGGGGTTCTCGGCCCGTCAGCTCCGTGATGTCCCGCAGCGCCAGCTGCGCGATCTCGGGGGCCGGCAGCGGGGGCCGCTCCTCCTCTGCCATGACCTCTCACTCCTTCCGCGGACGTCTCGTCAGCTGGTCGAGGATCGCCTGCTCGGCCTGCTCCTCTTCCTCCGGCGTGATCTCGCCCCTCTCACGTGCCTCGTCCAGCTCCTCGAGCGCGCGGCGCGCTCGGGCGGGATCATGCAGCTCCTGCTCGACCTGCCGCTGAATGAGTTCGGCGAGCGAGATCACCCCGGTCACCGGTCGCAGCGGCAGGGTCGCGATGAACGACAGAATCCCCACGGCTCAGCCCTGGTCGGCCGGTTCCGCGGTGACGACGAAGTCGTATGGCGCCAGCGGTCCGAGCAGGCGCATCTCGACGCGGTTCTCCCATTCGTCCGCGAGCTTCCCCACAGCTTCTTCGAGTTCCTCCTGCCGGCCGACGTCGACGAGGAGTGCAACGTGAACGGCCTCCCTTTCGTGCGTGGGTTCGCGGATGTTGACGGCGGCGGACAGCTCGTCGAGCGCTTCGACCGCCCTGCGGGTGTCTTCATCGCGTTTGGCGGAGATCGCGTTGGTGACGAGCTCGCCGAGCGCCATGCGGGCGTCACGGGTGGCATCCTCGGACGTGCCGCTGATCGCGTCCCGCAGCCGGGCGGCCTCGTCGTTCTCCGCGATCACCTCCCGCAGGACGGCGTGCTCGACGTAGCGGCCCTTCACCACGTATTGGGCCTTGCCCTCGAGTTCCGACAGGGCCGCCGCGAACTCGTCCGCGTGGGCCGACAACAACTCCTGTTTCACCGCATCGGTGTCGGTGAGAACCGCGCCGAACCGCAGCGGCAGGATCGGCGCGACGCGCGAGGTTCCGTCCAGCACGCGGGCGTGTGCCCGCAGGTCTTCCGGTTCCCCGAGTGGACGGTCGACCGACAGTTCACTCACGAGCGCAGCTATGTCGCCCTCCTTGACGACGCTGATGTCGGAATCCACCACTCCGACGGCGTCGTTCTCGGCTTCCACGTCGGCAGGAACTATCCCGTAGACGTAGATGCCGCTGGTTTCGGTCTTGTCCGTGGTCTGCTCGGCAGACATCACCGATCACCTCTGCTGGACTTCCGCGACGCGCGTTCGCGCTCCGGACTCTCGTCGCCGGCGAGGAACTGGCCGAGCTTCTCGCCTGCGGCCTCGATGGCGCCCTTCGTCTTCCCCTTCGCGCCGGATTCGGTCACGCTGCCGACGATGTCGGTCAGGCCCTTCGGCTGGCTTCCGGATATCTCGAGCCGGTTCACGGCCTCGGCGAACCGGAGATAGGTGTCGACGCTCGCGACGACGATGCGTGCGTCGATGGTCACCAGCTCGATGCCGACCAGCGAAAGACGCACGTACGCGTCGATGACGAGTCCCTTGTCGAGGATCGTGTCGATCACGTCGGCGAGGCCGCTCGAATTGGGACGCCCCGCGACCCCTCCTCCTGAGCTACCTGCGGGTTGTATGGCGGTGGTCATGTACGTGCTCCTTGCTTTCGGCGCGGCCCGCTCGCTGCCGCTTCCTTACGGGTACGGCCGGCCGGGCGGCGTCGCGGTGCCTTCTGCGGAGGTTCGGACTCTTCGTCCTCCTCCTCGTATTCGTCCTCTTCGCCTTCGTCCTCTTCGCGCTCACCGGAGCCTCGCTCCCCCGTCTCCTCGCCCTCCTCGGCTTCGGGTTCGCCGGGTTCCTCGCCTTCCTCGGGTTCCTCCTCGGGCTCGACGACCTTGCCGTCGCGAATTTCGCCCGGCCATCCCTCCACTTCTTCTTGGTGAAGGATGGTCTGGGTCATGACGTGACGCTGGAAGTGCTTGAGTTCGAGGCGCATTCGCCTTCCCTGCGCCCGCCAGATGTTGCCCGTCTTCTCGAAGAACCCCTGCGGGTGATACTCGAGGACGACGAGGATCCGGGTGAGGTCGGGCGTGAGCTCGTGGAAGGTCACCGCACCGTCGACGAAGCCCTTGGCGCCCTTGGACCGCCACACGATACGTTCGCCGGGAACTTGCTCGATGATCGTCGACTCCCAGGTTCGATGGGACCAGAAGACCTGCGCCTTCCAGCTCAGCTTCTCGTCCGACACCTGCTCGACCTTCTCCAGCTTCTTCATGAACTGGGGAAATTCTCCGAACAGCGTCCACTGGTCGTACGCGACCTGCACCGGAACGCCGACATCGATGGACTCCACGATGTTGATGATCTTCTTGCCTTTGCCCTTACCCTTGCCGCCGGTGAACGCGTTCTTGATGGCGGACAGCTTGTCCTTCACTCCCTGTTTCACCGCGGCCATCCCCGCGCCCATCGCGGCCTTGACGGGCGACTTGCCTTCGCCGAGCTTCTCGGCGCCGGTGACCGCCGCGAGCAGACCGGGACCGCCTTGCTGAGCGGCGTACTCGTTGAGCCGTCCGGTCGCATCGAGCACCTTGTTCGACAACGACGACACCGCCTTGTCGGTCACGGTGGAAACCAGTCGCTGCACCGACTCCTGCAGTGGCGACAACTCCTCCGAGGTGTCACGGCTCGTCTCGTCGTTGGACTTGTCAGTCATCGTGATCACTTCCGGGTCCGGCGTACCGGCGCGGAGTCACTCGAAGCCGGCGCACGTGTCTTCCTGGGCCGTGCCGGAGCCTCGTCCTCGTCGTCGTCTGCCCTGGCGGACGACCGGGACCGGGTGGACCGAGACGAACCCTCCTCGCTCCGGCGCCTCGCGGCGGGACGCTTCCGTGCACGGGGCGCTTCATCCTCCACCGGCTCCTCTTCTTCGTCTTCCTCGTACTCGTCTTCGTCGTATTCGTCTTCCGGCTCCGGCTCCGCGCGCTTGCGCTTCTTTCCGGTCACGACCTCGCCGACGACCTCGCCGACGCCCTCGCCGACGCCCTCGAGCAGGTCTTCTCCACCCTGGACGACTCCCTTACCGCCGGATTGGAGCCGTTCGCTGAGGGAATCGATCCGGCCGCTGGCCGCCGTCGTCGCCGCCGTCTTCGCAGCGGTCAGCAGCTCACCTCGGATCGACTTCCCCAGTTTCGCGACCTCCGGTGAGGCGGCGAGTGCCTTGCCGCCCCGTTCCAGAAGATCTCTCGGTGCGGCCGGGAACCGACCGGTCAGGCCGGCGCCGGCGAGCATGAGCGCGGTCTTCATCCGGCGCGTCCGGCCCAACAGATATCCGGCCCCTACCGCGAGGCCCACCTGCATTTTGGTATTCATCGCCAATTCCTCATCGAAGATCTGACGCACGTGCCGTCTCGGAAAGTGCGTTTTGTCTCGACTACCCCCGAGCCCGCCTGCTCAATCAGTCCGGGCGAACAAATTCAGCGTCGGCGCTTTGGGTCGCAGCGCACGAGCTCGCGCATCCCGGTCGCGTCGAGTGCGCGTTCGACTCCGCGCGACTCCACGAGGACGCTCAGGTCGAGGTGGTCACGCCACGCCCTCTCCTGCGCCGGACCCAGTGCCAGGGCCGCCGCCGCGCTGAGGAACTGCACGGCCGACAGATCGACCACCACGGAGTGTTGGCTGATGGTGAGCGCGCGGTCGAGGACGTTGAGGAATGTGGGGAGCAGTGCGGCGTCGAGATCGCCCACGACGATCACCACGGCGGTGTGACAACCCGTCAGCGTGCCGGCGTCGTCGGACAGCGGATCGCGCCCGAGTGGGGATCCCACGAATCGGCGCTCCAGTGTGGCGGTTGCGAACATGACGAACCTCCCAGAACTTTCGGGATGGTTCGCGCGCCGACAACCTGTCGTGGCCACCACGGGGGCCATGTAGGACTGGCAATTCGATGAGCCCGAATCGGACACGAACCGCGTCGGCTGTCATCTCAACCGCATCTCTTGCTACCACACTGCGGCAGTCCTGTACACCCTCCTGCGGCAGTCCTGTACACCCTCCCGGGAACAGCAGGTCCGGCACCGGTCCGTTCAGGGCGGGCTTCTGCGTGCCTGAAGGCACGAATCACAGAGTGCGACAACCGATTCGGGATGCGGAACGGGTGCGCCCGTGGTGCTGCAGAGCGTGATCATGTCCTCGCTCGAACCGGTCTCGACCGCGAGTCTCCAGCCACCCGAGTCCAGCCAGATCAGCGCCAGTTCCCGGCCCGGGAACAACACGTCGTCACGGGGCAACGGGATGTATGCCTCCGATGCGGGCCCCGACGCACAGAACTGCCAGCGGACATCGCCGTGCGCGGCGCCCACCGCGGCACTCACCGACTCGACGTACCGCCGGAAACCGGACTCCGTCGAGATTTCGTAGTCCATCACCACTGTCGCCGGACCTTTTCGACCGTCCATGGCCACGGTATGCCCAGGCCGGACCAGAGCAAACCCCTGGTCGGTGCCCGGGTGTACCCGCGGCGACAGCAGCGGTCGAGACTACGGGCAGGCCGGGGACACGAGGTTGTAGATGTTCTCCGCCTGTTCCGGGGTCGGCTTGGTGTCGCCGTTGGCGGCCAGCGTCTCGATCTGGACGGTGACCGCCTCCTTGGATGCCCCGGTCGCGAGTTGGTCGCAGGATTCGGTGACGATCTTCTCGATATCCTCGTCGCTGCGGCCTTCCGCCAGTTCCGAATAGCCGGTGCGGAAGGAGGCGACGAAGGCGGTCAGCTTGGCCTGGTCGACCCCCGATTCCACGCTCGTGACCATGCCTCCCGTGTGCTCGCTCGGCATGTTGTTGTCGCCGCTGTCGTCGGAACCGCAGCCGGCAAACGCCAGCACCCCGGCCGCGGCAATGGTCAGTGCAATCGAATTCCTCATGACCCCGGCTGTGCCCGCCCGTCGTGTCGCTCAAACGCGTTCACGTTTCGGTTCGCGCCAACCGGGTACGTGAGGACACCATGCACCCCTTCGCGAGGACGACGGACTTGGTCGGGCCGGTCGACTGTGGGCCGTCGTTGCTCGCAGCCGGTCGCCGTGCTGCGACGCCGGTCCTCCGGTTGCCGGGCGTGTACCGGCCGCAGGAGGACACCTGGCTGCTGGCCGCGGTGCTCGGTCGCCGTCCGCTGCCGCGGACGACCCGGGTGCTCGACTTCTGCACAGGCAGTGGGGCGCTGGCACTGACCGCGGCAACTCTGGGCGCCGCCGGGGTCACCGCCGTGGACGTCTCGGCGCGGGCGGTGCTGTCCGCGCGTGCGAACGGGATGCTGCGGGGCCTGCACATCCGGGTTCGCCGCGGCGGCATGGGAGTCGCTCTCGCCGGGGGCCCCTACGACCTGGTGCTCGCGAACCCGCCCTATGTGCCCGACCCGGGAGCCCGGGCTCCCGGGCCCACACTGCCGTTCCGCTCGATCTCTTGGGATGCCGGCGCGGACGGCCGTGAGGTCCTGGAGCCGCTGTGTGCCCATGCCCGGCAGCTGCTGCGACCGGGAGGCCGCCTCCTGCTCGTGCAGTCGGAGTTCGCGGATCCCGGAAGCACGCTGGCGGCCCTGCGGGAGTCCGGGCTGCACGCGGTCGTCTCGGCCAGTGTCGACATCCCGTACGGACCGGTTCTGCGCAGCAGGGCCGGGTATCTGGCAGCCCGCGGTCTCACGGCACCGGGGCAGGTCACCGAGCGACTGGTGGTGATTCGTGGTGATCGACCGTGCTGATCCCCCGGCATGGGACTCGCCTGCCGCGCAGCTCGTGCGGCGGGTGCCCGGCGGTCCCGCGCTGGTGCGCGGCCCGGTGCGCCTGACGCGGCCCGACGGTCAGGTGATCGTGTGCGAGCGGTTCGTCGTCGCGGTGTGCCGATGCCGCCGCAGCACGATCTTCCCGCTGTGCGACACCAGTCATCGGTCCCTGCGTCGCCGCTCAGTGGGAGACAGCGGGGTGGGAGACAGCGGGTTCGGGTCGGCGGCCGACGGCGAGCAGTGAGCTCACGCCGTGGCGCCAGCTGGACAGCACCAGGTCGGTGAGACGACTGTCGAGCAGGGCGGCCGCCTGAATTCCGAACACGACGTCCGTCGCCAGTTCGGGCTCCTGATCGAGCATCGCCCCGACCACATCGGTCCTGAGAACCTGTTCGTGTACGGCGTCCGCCTCGACGTGTTCGGCGTAGAAGTGGACGCACGGCGGCGGCGCGTGCATCCGCTCGAGGGCGGCGACGAGGCGGCGTGCGCTGGGAGGGGTCGAGATCTCGGCGGCCGCGAACTGCCCGACGAGGGCGCCCCGCAGTCCGCGACGGAGCCCGCAAAGTGACGTCAGGTTCACCGTCGCAAGAGTCTCGGGTGGCACGCAGTCCAGGTAGCCGAGGTACCCGGTGTGCAGGTCCGCGGCGCGCAGCAGGTTCTCGAACAGGGTGGAGTGCACGCGCTCCGGGCGGCCGGCGCCGAACTCGTCGAACTCCACCGCCACCAGCGCGCACTTCGCGCCCTCTCGCAGTCGCGGGATCACCCAGGCCTGCGGGTCCGCCTCCTTCAACTGGTAGATCGACCGGTGCACGAAATACTCGCGCATTTCATCCCACGTGCCCGCTCGTTCCAGGTGGGCGCTGACGCCTCCCGATTCGGGTGTGTCCGCCGCGACCTCGTCGAGCGCACCCTCGACGTCCGCGCCGCCGGGGATCTCGGCGCGCACGCGCGCCAGGAACGCACGTTCCATGGCGCTGCGCGCCCGGATCAGCTCGGGATCCCATTCCCAGTCGGGGTCGACTCCGCGAAACCCTCGGTAGTGCAGTTCGTAACAGACGTGGAGCGCGAGTTGCACGTCGCCGCCGAGCGGGTCCGCATGCCCGAGCGGGGGCGGTCGCCGCATCGACTGCGGCGAATCGGACAACGCGCTGATGATCTCGCACGAGATGGGTCCGCGCGGGACGGGAAGAGCGGGCGTCGGCACCGGCACGTGACAAGTATGCCTCCGACGGACTCCGCGCAAACACCCTCGGCCCCTCCCGGCATGCCCGGTTCGGACAACCGGGCATGCCGGCGTTCCCTGGTCACGTCGCGTCGAAGCAGGACCGCCATCCGCCGGATCGGTACGTCTGCGCGGCGCAGTACGTGGCCCGCGGATAGTAGTCGTCCATCGTGGTCGACGGGTCGGCGTGCCGGTCCTGCGACGCCTGCACCGAGTACGGGTAGAACCGGCTGCTCGGCAGCATGTGCCGCAGGAACAGCACCTTCTTCGCGACGTCCGTCGAACCCCACGGCAGCACGGTCACCGCCGGATCGGAGGCGGCTTCGCTCGGCAGGTCGCCCGGCGCGGCGAGGACGTAGGTGTAGAACCCCGAATCATCCGCGCGGGTCTGGAAATCCGCGGCACACGCGACCACCGGGTACGGCGAGACCAGGTCGTTCTGGCACATCGACCAATACCGGACATCGGTGCCGGGTTCGGCCGCGGGCACCCCGGCGCGGGTGTCGGGGAAGGTGGGGGCGCGGCCGCGGACCACCACGATCCGGCCCGGCTGATACGTCAGTCCCGCGCCGACATACTTGTTGTCGCCGTTGGGAAACAACCCGGACGTACTGGCCGGGTTGACGAACGTCGCCTCGGGGACGTCACCGGGAAACGCGCCGGCCGCGGCGGAAGCGATCACGCTGTCGAAGGCGGTCGTCGCGGCGCCACCGAGTGGTCCGGCGGTCACGGTCGCGGGGTCGAACGGGGCTGCGCACGTGGTGATGTCGACGGTGCGGCCGGCGCGGGTCAGGCTCACCTCGGGCAGCGGGACTCCCCCGGTGGGTGACGATGCGTCGTCCGGTACGTACACCCGGATGATCAGAAACCCGACCGGTGCGCGCTGGGCGCCGGAACCGGTGGGCAGCGCGGAGATCTCGTTGCTGCCGTGATCGGCGGCGCCGGTGACCACACTCGCGTGCCAACGACGTTGCGGCGCCGGCAGATCGGCGTCCGCGGTGTCGGCGAACGGGTTGCCGCTGCCGGGATCCGATGCGATCTGGTTGTCGCGCAGGGTGTCCACGGTGTCGAAGTTCGTGCCGTATGTGTTCAGCGACATGTACCGGGCGTAGGGGTACCAGCCGCTCAGGTTGATCCGGTCACCGTCGACGAGCGCGTACGGCAGCACCCAATAGGTGGCGTTGGCGTCGGGGAACGCGATGTTCAGCGCCGTGGAGTTCGACATGAACTGCCAGGCACACCCGATCTCCGGGGCCGCCGCGGCGGGGACGGCGGTCAACACCCCGCCGGCCACGGCGAGGGCCCCGAGTGCCGCGCACGTCCTGGCCCGCAGGCGCATGGTTACACCGTAAGACCCGTCGTCCTCACGCACAAACCTCTCAGCCCAGGTCACGCCACCCGACGAGGACCCGGTGCACCGCCTCGGCGCCGTGCAGCGGCTGCGGCGGCGCGGGCAGGTCGGACGGGTAGAGCAGGAATGGTGTGGTCTGCGGGCCGCCGAGACCGCCGTGCGAGCCGACCTGTTCCTCGAAGGCGGCGACCTCGTCGGTGTCGGGCCAGTACCGTCCGTTGATCATCAGGTCGGCGACGTTGTCGAAACTGTCGGTGCGACGGATCCGGGAGAGGGTGCAGGGACCGAAGTCGGCCAGCGGATCCCGGCCCGTCACCTCGCCGGTCGCGACGTCGACGCTGCCGTCGCGGCCGAGGACGACGGAGCCGCCGTCCTCGCGGGCCACGAGCACGAATCCGATGCCGGGATGCCCGGTCAGCGCGGGCAGGAGTCCCGGATGGTGCTCGTCGATCCACGTCAGGGTCGCGCGGCCGGGAACCCGGGGGAAGCTGACCAGTCCGAGGTTCCCGGAGGCCAGGACCACAGGTTTGCCGGGCTCCCCCGGTGCGGTCGTGTCGACCGCGGTCGTGCGCAGGCTCGCTTCGGCGTACCCGAGTCCCTCGGCGCCGCGCCCGCGGGTGCCCGTCGTTGCCGCGTGCACGTGGTGGCCCGGTCGTGGCTGGGCGGGCGGTGGTGTCTCGGGTTGCTCGCCGCAGGCCCGCAGCACGAGATCCTCGAGGGCCTCGCCGTACCGCTGGCTGAAGGTTGCGCCCTGGCTCTGCCCGTGATCGGAGAGCACGACGATCCGGTACGGCCGCCGGGCCTGGGCGGCGACGGCGACGATCATGCCGATCTCGGCGTCGAGTTTGCGCAGCACGTCGCGGGTTTCGGGTCGTTCGACGCCGGAGTGGTGGGAGACCTCGTCGTAGCCGACCAGGTCGACGTACACGGCCCCACGTCCGGCGATCAGGTCGCCGATGACGGCGGAGACCACGACGTCGGTCTCGACGACGGTGGTGAACGCGCGGACCAGCGGGTACAGGCCGCCGCGGCGGATCCGGGGCGTGACGTCGGCGCGGCGTTGCCCGTAGGCCTGGCGGATCTCCCGGAGCACCTCGGCGACGAGCCGGATACTGGTACGCAGGGCGCTGGCCGGATCGGCGAAGTAGTGGGCGTAACCGGCCGCGCCGCCACCCATCCGGGCGCCGCGCATCCGGCTGACGACGAGCACGTTGTCCTCGGCGCCGCCGGTGAACAGGTTGCCGCGGCTGGCGCCGCGACCGCCGCTGAGCAGCCCGTCGCGGTGCGCGCGTTCGGTTTCGCGGGCGGCATTGTCGGCGGGGTTGCTGAACACGGCGACGGCGTCGCGGGACTTGTCGTACCAGCGGAACGCGGGGACGTTGTGGTTGTCGCCGTGCAGGATTCCGAGTTGGCTGGCGCCGGTCTGACTGCTCCAGTCGGTGTGCCACGGCACCAGAAGGTGCGAGCGGTCCCGCACGAGGTCGGCGAGCACGGGGACGATGCCGTCCCGGATCGCGCGCTGCAGTACGCCGTGGCCGAGCCCGTCGATCTGAATGCAGAGCAGCCCTGGGCCTTCCGTGTCGACGCGGACGGACTGTCCGGTGCGGCGCAGCCGGGACCGGTTGCGCCGCACCAGCATCATCCGGTAGGTGTCGTCGCGGCGGGCCGCCATCGCGCCCGCGACGGCGGAGCCGACGAGCGACAGCACCACCGACAGCGCGAGCAGGTCGCGGGCCCGGTCGACGGTTGCGAGCGGAACCAGCCTCACCGCGAGCATCATGATCAGCCAGTTCCCGGCGAAGGCTCCGATGAACAGCAGTGCCGGGCCCGCCCACAGCATGGCCCGCACCAGCAGCGGCCACAGGATCACCGACAGGATGCCGAACACCAACGCCAGCGCCAGGGCCGCGGGTACCGTCGCGAACCATCCGCCGCCCGGCACGGCGTCGAGGCGGACGCCCGGGAGCACCAGGTCGGTGAGCACGAGCGCCAGGGCCGAGATCAGCCACAGGACCAGGAATTCGGTGGCGGACCGGGCGACGGATCCCACAACGCGCATCGACGTACCTCCCTTTGCTACGGATCGTAGGGGTGAAGTGCGGTGATACTGTCGAGGCACGACGAACCCCCCACCGGTGGTGACTGACATGTCAACCGAACACGTCGATGTGCTGATCGTGGGAGCAGGGCTGTCCGGTATCGGGGCGGCGTGTCACCTGCGGCGGAGTCGGCCGGCCGCGACGGTGGCGATTCTCGAGGCGCGGGACCGCATGGGCGGCACGTGGGACCAGTTCCGGTATCCGGGGGTGCGATCGGACTCCGACATGTACACCCTCGGCTACGCGTTCCGGCCGTGGCGAGGCGCGAAGGCGATCGCGGACGGGCCGTCGATCCTGGACTACGTGCGGGATACGGCGGCCGAGTACGACGTGGCGCGCTGGATCCGGTTCGGGCACCGGGTGGTCGAGGCCCGGTGGAGTTCGGACGAGGCCCGGTGGACGGTGACCGCGGACCGGGGCGGCGATCGCGTGCAGATCACCTGCGGTTTCCTGTTCGTCTGCAGCGGCTACTACGACTACGGGCACGGCTATCGTCCCGAGTTCGCCGGTGTCGACACGTTCGGCGGGCAGATCCTGGACCCGCAGCACTGGGACACCGAGTTCGATTACTCGGGCAAACGGGTCGTGGTCATCGGAAGCGGCGCCACCGCCGTGACGCTGGTGCCTGCGATGGCCGCAACCGCGGCCCATGTGACGATGCTGCAGCGCTCGCCCAGCTACGTGCTGTCGCTGCCGTCGCGTGACGCGCTGGCGCGGACGCTGGGCCGGGCCCTGCCCGCGCGGTGGGTGTACCAGCTCATTCGGTGGAAGAACGTGCTGCGTTTCATGGTGTTCTTCGAGCTGAGCCGGCGGCGGCCGGAACTGGTGAAGCGCCTGCTGCACAAGGGCGTCCGCACACAGCTGGGGGCGACGTACGATCTACGGCACTTCACCCCGCGGTACGACCCGTGGGATCAGCGGATGTGCTTCGTGCCCGACGGTGACCTGTTCTCGGCGATTCGCTCGGGGGCGGCCACGGTGGTCACCGACGCAGTGGAGTCGTTCACCCCCACCGGGATCCGGCTGACGTCGGGTGCGGAGCTGCCCGCCGATGTGGTGGTGACGGCGACGGGGCTCGAACTGCTGCCACTCGGCGGGATGGCGCTGTCGGTGGACGGGGCCGCGGTGGATCTGTCGAAGATGTTGGCCTACAAGGGCATGATGATCGAGGGGGTGCCGAATCTGGCCTTCTGCATCGGCTACACGAACGCATCGTGGACGCTCAAGTGCGATCTGACGTGCGACTACGTGTGTCGGCTGCTGGAGTACATGGACGAGAGGGGCTACCGGCAGTGCACGCCACGCAACACCGACCCGGCGATGCCGCGACTGCCCGCGATCGACTTCAGTTCGGGCTATGTCCGGCGGGGCATCCACCGGTTCCCTCGACAGGGTGGGCGGACACCGTGGCGGCTGCATCAGAACTATCCGCTCGACATCGTGGCGCTGCGATTCGGGTCGCTGGCGGACGAGTCGATGGTGTTCTCCCGTGACGGGCGCTGACCGGGACACGGTGCGTGTCGAATGGCTGGGTCACGCGACGGTGTCGATCACCGACGGCGCGACGACGGTCCTGACCGATCCGGTCCTCACCGCTCGGGTGGGCCACCTGCGTCGGCGCCGGGGCCCGGACCCCCTCGTGGAGCTTTCCCGGCCGGACGCGGTGCTGCTCTCGCACCTGCATGCCGACCACACCCACATTCCGTCGTTGCTGCTGCTCGACGGTGAGACACCCATCGTGGTGCCGCGCGGTGCGGTCGACGCGTTCGCCGGCCTGCGCCGGTTCGGCGACCGGCTGATCGAGCTGGGCGCCGGGGACGAGACGGTCATCGGCGACGTGACGGTGCGGGCGGTGCCCGCCGATCACGACGGCAGGCGGTGGCCGCGCGGGGCGCGGGCTCAGGCGGTGGGATACGTGGTGACGGGCTCGGCGACCACCTACTTCGCCGGGGACACCGCGCTGGACCCGGCGATGGCGGACTGGGTGCCGCGTTGTGACGTGGCCCTGCTGCCGGTCGGCGGGTGGGGGCCGAATCTGGGTCCCGGGCACATGGATCCGGAGGCGGCGGCACGGGCGGCGGAACTGGTGTCCGCGGGCACCTCGGTGCCGGTGCACTTCGGGACGTTGTGGCCGATCGGTTTCGACGCGGTGCGGCCGCTCCGGTTCCACGGTCCGGGCGGCGAGTTCGTGCGGCGCGCCGAGGCGGCGGGGCTGCGCGCGGTGGAACTGGCCCCGGGCAGCGCGGCCACCGTTGATCAATCGTGACCTGCGAACATCGGCGAACCGTATTGCCGGACCCCGCGACGGTGGGACCATGAAGGGCAAGTCGGGGACACAGTTTCGGACAGTTCAAGGTGGTACCGAGCATGGACGATTCGACCGGCAGCACCCGGATCGGCAGCATCAGCACCGAGGTACCCGAGCCTGAGCGCCGGGATCCGAGAGGGCACGAGCTCGAGGGCCTGCGCGCGGAGTTGGACGGCATCGACGACCGACTCCTCGACGACATCCGTGCCCGGATCGAGATCTGCAGCCGAATCGCACTGGTCAAACGCCGGCACGCGATCCCGATGATGCAGCCGCGTCGGGTCGGGGCGGTGCACGAGCACGCGCACTCGTACGCGCTCGACCACGACCTGTCCCCGCAGTTCCTGCACGACGTGTACGACCTGCTGATCGCCGAGACCTGTCGGGTCGAGGACCAGATCATCGCGGTGCCGACGGCGGAGGACGAGGCGAACTGAGGGGGCACCGTGCGGACGCTGCTGATCGACAACTACGACTCGTTCACGTACAACCTGTACGCCCTGTTGACGGAGGTCAACAGGTGCACCCCGACGGTGGTCACGAACGACACGCCCTGGGCGTCGGTGCGGCTGGCCGACTACGACAACATCGTGATCTCGCCCGGTCCGGGACGACCCGACCGTGTTCGGGACTTCGGGATCAGCAAACAGGCGCTGACGGAGAGCGGGCTGCCGGTGCTCGGGGTGTGCCTGGGACATCAGGGACTCTGTCACCTGTTCGGGGGCGGCGTGGTCCCGGCACCGGAGCCGCGACACGGCCGGCTCAGCACGGTGCGGCACGACGGCCGGGGCCTGTTCGCCGGCATCCCCTCCCCGTTCCGGGCGGTGCGGTACCACTCGCTGGCCGTGGAGGACCTGCCCGCCGATCTGGAGGCGCAGGCGTGGGCCGATGACGGGGTGCTGATGGCGGTGCGGCACCGCGAGCGCCCGTTGTGGGGGGTGCAGTTCCATCCGGAGTCGATCTGCACCGAGTACGGCCGCGAACTGGTGGAGAACTTCGTGTCGTCGACGCCGGTGCGGTCCCGTCGTCCCGCTCCACCCGCGGCACCGGTGGCCGCCGAGGAGCCGGCGCACCGGTACCGGGTGCGGACCGCGCGGGTCGATCGCGCGGTCGACCCGCACGCGGTGTACGAGCGGCTGTTCGCGGGCGGACCGAACGGGTACTGGCTGGACGGGTCCGCGGCGACCGCGGCGGACGGCCGGTTCTCGGTGATGGGCAACTGTGCGGGCCCGCGGGCGGAGTACGTCACGTACCGGGTGCCGGAGACGACGGTACGGGTGTCCCGGTCCGACGGATCCTCGCACGAGATCCGCAGCCCCCTGTTCGACTACCTCGACGAGCAGTTGCGTGCACGCGCGGTCGCGCCGCGGTCGGACCTGCCGTTCGGCTTCTGCCTCGGCTATGTGGGGTACCTGGGTTACGAGTTGAAGGCGGACACGGGCGGACAGCTGGCTCACGCGTCCGAGCAGCCGGACGCGGCGTTGGTGTTCGCGGATCGGGCCCTCGTGATCGACCACACGGCCGGCTGCTGTCACCTGCTCGCGCTCGAGCTCGCCGACGGGCCCGACGATCCGGCCACCACGCGCTGGATGCGGGAGACGGCGGCCGCGCTCCGGGAGCTCGAGGACGGCGCCGGGTCGGCGGCGGCGACCGCTCCCCCGCTGGTGCCCCACCACGCGGACGTGCCGATGACGTTCCGGCACGACCAGCAGACCTACCTGCGGCTGATCGAACACTGTCTCGCGGAGATTCGCTCCGGCGAGTCCTACGAGGTGTGCCTGACGAACGCCGCGACGGTGCACCAACGGCTCGACCCGCTGGCCGGGTACGCCTGCCTGCGGGAGATCAGTCCGGTGCCCTACAGTGCGCTGCTGCAGTTCACCGGACTGTCGGTGCTCAGCGCGTCCCCGGAGCGGTTCCTGCGCGTACACGCGGACCGGACCGTCGAGTCGAAGCCGATCAAGGGCACCCGGCCGCGGTCCGACGACCCGGACCGGGACCTGGCGTTGCGGCGCGATCTGCTGCTGAGCGAGAAGGACCGCGCGGAGAACCTGATGATCGTCGACCTGGTGCGCAACGACCTGTCCCGGGTGTGCGTGCCGGGATCGGTGCACGTGCCCTTGCTGTTCGACGTCGAGACGTACGCGCCGGTGCACCAGTTGGTGTCGACGGTGCGCGGACGGTTACGGGAGGACCAGTCGGCGGTGGACTGTGTGCGGGCGGCGTTCCCCGGCGGTTCGATGACGGGGGCGCCGAAGGTGCGGACGATGGAGATCATCGACAAGCTCGAGGCCGGCCCGCGTGGCGTGTACTCCGGCGCGATCGGCTACTTCTCGCTGACCGGCACCGCCGACCTGTCGATCGTGATCCGCACGATGGTCGCGGCCGGTGACTCGGTGACCTTCGGTGTCGGCGGGGCGATCGTCGCGTTGTCCGACCCGGACGAGGAGTTCGAGGAAACGATGGTCAAGGCACTGTCTATGCGGCGCTGCCTGTCTATGGCCGGTGAGAGCGAGCCGTGACCACACCGGCCACCCGGATGCCGCGATCGGTCGTCGTGGCCGGTGGTGCGGGCGCGGTCGGCGCGATGCTCGTCGACAGGTGGCGTGGATCCGGTGCCGCGGTGACCGTCGCGGACGTCGCGTCCGGCATCGACATACGCTGTCCCGAGGGCGAATTGACGGAAATGATCGATAGCGCCGATGTGGTGGTGCTGGCGGTGCCGGAAGGCGTGGCGCTGACCGCGGTCGCGACGGTGGGACCGATGCTGCGGCCGGATGCCGTGCTGGTCGAGACCCTGTCGGTGAAATCGAGGTTCGCGGAGGCGGTTGCCGGGGCGCAGGTCGAGGCCGCGGTGGTCGGGGTGAACCCGATGTTCGCGCCGGCACTGGGGTTGCCCGGCCGCGCGGTGGCGGCGGTGATCCACCGCGACGGGGCCGCCGCGGACGCGGTGGTCGCCGAGATCCGCGGTTGGGGTGCACGGGTGCAGGTGACGACCGCGGACCGGCACGACCGGGTGTGCGCGGCGATGCAGGCGCTCACCCACGCGGCGGTGCTGGCGTTCGGGCTGGCCCTGGCGGATCTCGATGTCGACGCGGACGAGACCGCGGCCCTCGCCCCACCCCCGTTCACCGCCCTGTCCGCGCTGCTCGCCAGGATCGCCCGCGGCACACCCGAGGTGTACCGGGACGTCCAGACCGCGAACCCGTACGCGCCGGCGGCGCGGGAGGCGTTGGCGCTGGCGGTGTCCCGGATGTCGGACGCCTGCGCCGCCGATGCAAGCGCGTTCGCGGAGATGCTCGCCGACGCCGCCACGCCCCTCGGCGATCGGGCCCGGGGCTACGCCGACCTGTGCGCGGGCCTGTTCGAAGGACTGCCCCGGTGACCGGCCGCCTACCCGAGCACGATCCCACCGACCCGGTGGAGACGGCGGTGATCCGCGGTCTGGTGCGCAGCTGGCCGCGCCGGGCGACGGTGCGGCGCACCGAACCCGAGCTCGAAGGACCGACGATGGACGAGCTGTTCGACGCCGATCGCATCGACTACCCGGAGGTCCTGCTGCCGTTCGCCGGCCACCCGGCGTACGAGAAGCAGGACGAGGACGTCCGAGACCGGATCCGGGCGTGGGCGTGGATCTCCTACAACCGGAACGTGATCGACGTCGAACAGGACGTGGTGACCCCGGGCTTCGGCCTCCTGTTCCGGGATGCGTTCGACACCGGCTTCTCCGACACCGCGCGGGCGGCGGTGGTCCAGGCGATGGTCGACGAGGAGTACCACACGCTGATGCACCTCAACGCGTCCGCACTGACCCGGCGCCGGCGCGGCTGGGCACTGGGTGAGGGCGCACTGCCCGCGACTGCGATGGTGCGCGGGCACCGCGATGCGGTGGCGCGGGCGGATACTCCGCGCGACGCCGCGTTGACGACGCTGGCGTACGAAACGGTCGCGGAGACCTCGATCGGCGACTATCTGGCCCTGATCGCGAACGACCGCAGCATTCAGCCGGTGCACCAGGCGACGGTCGCGCTGCACCGCCGCGACGAGTGCGCGCACGCCTCGGTGGCCACGGAGATGATCGCGTTGGTCCACGACAAGCTCGATGAACGCGACCGGAACACCCTCGCGGCGGCGCTGCGCGAGGGGGTCGAGGCGTTCACATCGACGGATCTGATGGTGTGGTCGGCGATCCTGTCCGCCGAGCACGTCGACGGCGGCGACGCGATGCTGCGCGACGTCGCCGCCGACCCCGAGCGCCGCCGGTTCCTGCAGGACTGCAGCGCCATCGACCGCCTGCTGGCGCGCTTCGGTCGGTCCGATTCGCAGTGAGGTCGGGTTCCGGTGGCGACGGCCCAGAAGAGGACACGAACGTCGGTTCGGTGTCGTAGTGAGGCGATATGACCACCAAGACAGCGCTCGTCACCGGGGCCTCCTCCGGTATCGGCGAAGCCACCGCACGCACACTGGCCGACCTCGGCTACACCGTCTACGGCGCGGCGCGGCGTACGGGCCGCTTGCAGAAACTCACGGACCACGGCATCCGACCGCTGGCGATGGACGTCACCGACGACCCGTCGGCGACCGCAGGAATCGACCGGATCATCGCCGAGACCGGCCGCATCGACGTGCTGGTCAACAACGCCGGATATGGCTCCTACGGCGCGATCGAGGACGTGCCCTTGGGTGAGGCCCGCCACCAGTTCGAGGTCAACGTGTTCGGCGCCGCGCGCCTGGCCCAGTTGGTCCTGCCGCACATGCGTGCCCAGGGAAGCGGCACCATCGTCAACATCACCTCCATGGGCGGCAAGATCTACACGCCCCTCGGGGGCTGGTACCACGGCACCAAATTCGCCCTGGAAGGACTCAGCGACTGCCTACGCCTCGAGGTGCGGCCTTTCGGGATCGACGTCGTGGTGATCGAGCCCGGCGGTATCGCTACCGAATGGGGCGGCATCGCCGCCAATCACCTGCGCAAGGTTTCCGGCAACACCGCCTACTCCGTCCAGGCCCGAGCCGTGGCCACCTTGCTCGGCTCCGACGCCAACGCCAAACGTAACTCGCCACCGCAGGTGATCGCCGACACGATCGGCAAGGCCGTCACTGCGCGCCGCCCCAAGACCCGCTACACCGTCGGATTCGGAGCCAAGCCGTTGATCTTCGCGAAATGGTTACTGCCCGACCGCGTCTTCGACGCGATCATCAAACGCGCCACCGGCGTTCGCGACTGACAGACAAGCACAACAGGCGAACCATCTCCGTAGGTCATGCGCGACCGCAGCGGCCTCCTCGGCTCCGGAGCCGAGGAGGGGGCGCGACGCGAGGGCCCCACGCATAAAAACAACAAACCCAACCCCGTTATACGATTTCGTACTAGTCTTGTAATATAAT